>NZ_JBJZOI010000006.1:0-249370 GCF_047200635.1 Saccharopolyspora antibiotica
CCCCCCCCCCCCCCCTCCCCCCCCCCCCCCCGCCCCGGCGCCGCTCGCGGCGCCGCCGGTAGGAAGCGTGTCGAAGGTCCCGCACGAGCCGCGCTCGTGCGGGCCTTCTTTCCTGGGAGGAACCAGACGTGAAGAACCTCGACGACCTGCTGTCCGAAGGCGTTCGCGGGCGCCGCGTGCTGCTGCGCGCCGACCTCAACGTCCCGCTGGACGGTGCCACGATCACCGACGACGGCCGGGTCCGGGCCTCGCTGCCGACGATCGAGAAGCTGACCGGTGCGGGCGCGCGCGTGGTCGTGACCGCCCACCTCGGCCGCCCCCAGGGCGAGCCGGACCCGCGGTTCTCGCTGGCCCCGGTGGCCCGCAGGCTCGGCGAGCTGCTCGGCACCGAGGTCGCCGCGGCCGGGGACGTCACCGGCGAGTCGGCCCGCGCCACCGTGGCCGGGCAGGCCGACGGATCCGTGGTGCTGCTGGAGAACGTGCGCTTCGACCCCCGCGAGACCAGCAAGGACGAGGCCGAGCGCGCCGCGTTCGCCCGCGAGCTGGCGGACCTCGTCGGCGAGGGCGCGGCCTTCGTCTCCGACGGCTTCGGCGTGGTGCACCGCAAGCAGGCCTCCGTCTACGACGTGGCGAAGCTGCTGCCCGGTTACGCGGGCGGCCTGGTGCTCTCCGAGGTCGACGTGCTGCGCACGCTCACCGGAGAGCCGGAACGCCCCTACGTGGTGGTGCTCGGCGGTTCCAAGGTCTCCGACAAGTTCGGCGTGATCGAGGCGCTGCTGCCCAAGGTCGACCGGCTGCTCATCGGCGGCGGCATGGCCTACACCTTCCTGGCCGCGCAGGGCCACCAGGTCGGTTCCTCGCTGCTGCAGAACGACCAGCTCGACGCGACCCGCGAGCTGCTGGCGAACCACGGCGACAAGCTGGTGCTGCCGGTCGACGTGGTGGCCGCCGACTCCTTCGCCGCCGACGCGGCGACGCAGGTCGTCGACGCCGACGCCATCCCCGAGGGCTGGATGGGACTGGACATCGGCCCGCGCAGCGTGGAGCTGTTCGCCGAGGTGCTCGGCGGGGCCCGCACCGTGTTCTGGAACGGTCCGGCCGGGGTCTTCGAGTTCGAGGCCTTCGCCGCGGGTACCCGGGGCGTCGCGCAGGCGATCGTCGACTCGGACGCGTTCAGCGTCGTCGGGGGCGGGGACTCCGCGGCCGCGGTGCGCGGCCTGGGCCTGCCCGAGGACGGCTTCTCGCACATCTCCACCGGAGGTGGCGCCTCGCTGGAGTTCCTGGAGGGCAAGGACCTCCCGGGCGTCGCGGTGCTCGAAGGCGACGCCTGAGCGCCACGACCGCCGGGCCCGGTGACTAGCGAACGCGGCATCGTCGCCGCAGGAAAGGACTCCGCATGGCCAGGACTCCGCTCATCGCGGGCAACTGGAAGATGAACCTCAACCACCTCGAAGCGATCGCCCTGGTGCAGAAGGTCGCCTTCGCGCTGCCGGAGAAGTACTTCGCGAAGGTCGAGGTGGCGGTGATTCCGCCGTTCACCGACATCCGCAGCGTGCAGACCCTGATCGACGGGGACAAGCTGCTGCTCAAGCACGGCGCGCAGGACGTCTCCGAGCACGAGTCCGGCGCCTACACCGGCGACGTGTCCGCGGCGATGCTGGCGAAGCTGGGGTGCAGCTACGTGGTGGTCGGGCACTCCGAGCGCCGCGAGCACCACGCGGAGACCGACGAGCTGGTCAACCGCAAGGTGAAGGCCGTGCTCAAGAACGGCATGGCGCCGATCCTCTGCGTGGGTGAGCAGCTGGAGGTCCGCGAGTCCGGCGGGCACGTGGACCACTGCACCGCGCAGCTGCTCGCGGGGCTCAAGGGCCTCAAGGCCGAGCAGGTCCGCGAGGTCGTGGTCGCCTACGAGCCGGTGTGGGCCATCGGCACCGGCAAGGTCGCCACCGCCGCCGACGCGCAGGAGGTGTGCGCGGCGGTGCGGGCGGCGCTGGCGGAGAAGTACGGCAAGGAGATCGCCGACGAGGTGCGGGTGCTCTACGGCGGCTCGGTGAAGTCCAGCAACATCGGCGAGCTCGTCGCGCAGAGCGACGTCGACGGCGCGCTCGTCGGCGGGGCCAGTCTCAACGGCGACGAGTTCACGAAGCTCAGCGCCATGGCCGCGGGCGGCCCGCTGCCCTGATCGGCGGCCCGCGCCGCCGGCGGCCGTTCGCCGGAGCGGCCGCCCGCGGCGCCCGCCGCGCGGCCCGCCTAAGGCGGACGGCGGTCCACCGGACGAACGCCACCCGGTACTCTCGGTGGCGAACCGCTGTGTGAACGAGGACGTGATGAATCTAATCCTGCAGATCGGCCTGATCCTGACGAGCGTGCTGCTGGTGCTGCTGGTCCTGCTGCACCGGGCCAAGGGCGGTGGGCTCTCCTCGCTCTTCGGCGGCGGCATGCAGTCGAGCCTGTCCGGTTCCAGCGTGGCGGAGAAGAACCTGGACCGGATCACGATCGTGGTCATCGCGGTCTGGATCATCTGCATCATCGGCACCGGTCTGCTGATCAAGATCGGTTGACGGTCCGCGAGCTGGCAGCGGTTGACCAACAGCGGCCGGTCGATGGCGGCCGGTCCTCGGTGCGGCTTGGTGGGTGAGAGTGCATGACTGGCGGTAACGCGATCCGGGGCACGCGCGTCGGTGCGGGCCCGATGGGCGAGACGGAGCGGGGCGAGTCGGCGCCGCGCAGGCGGGTGGACTACTGGTGCGCCAACGGCCACCACACCCGCCCGTTCTTCTCGATGGACGCCGAGGTGCCCGAGGAGTGGGACTGCACGCGGTGCGGACTGCCCGCCGGGCAGGACGAGCAGCACCCTCCCGAGGCGCGGCGCAACGAGCCTTACAAGAGCCACCTGGCCTACGTCAAGGAGCGCCGCAGCGACTCCGACGGCATGGCCATCCTGGAAGAGGCCCTGACCAAGTTGAAGAAGCGCCAGGGCCGCTGACGGCGTCGTTCGGCGAGGCGGACCGGAGATCTCTCCGGTCCGCCTCGTGCTTTCTCCGGCGTTCTGGCTGATCAGCGCGGTGAACGTCGAGTTGTGCCCCGTGGTGGTGCGGCCTAGCTTGGGCGCACCGCGTCACGGTGTCGTCGCAGGAGGTCAGGCCGCATGGAGTCGTCCGAGCTGCACCCGCCCGCCGCGAGGTGGGCCGATCTGCCGGGGGTCTGGGGGCTGGAACCGGGCGCGGTCCTGACGGTGAAGGCGGGCGGCGAATTCGTCGCGGTGTGCAACGCGGGTGGCGCGATGCGCGCCTTCCGGGACGAATGCCCGCAGTGCCGCTCACCGATCGGTGGCGGTCGGCTGGAGGGTGATCTGCTGTGGTGCCCGGGATGCGTCGAGCCTTTCGACGTGGGCTCGGGAGGGATCGGCAGGAAACGTGCGCGACTGCGGCTCACCGCGATGTCACTGACCGTTTCCGGGAGTGTCGTTCGCATTGCTCTGTCCGCGTGATGGACGTTTCGCGGGCCTTTCCGCGGTGGAGAACCGCGCGGTTCTCTGCGACGATGAGATGATCTTCATCGCGCCGGATCCGGCGCGTCGTGATTCGCCCGGGCATCGCATCGGGAGTTGGGAGAGACCATGCGCGGTGGGCACGCGGCGGCGGGCCGCGCGGGTGTTCGGGTGTCGGGCCCGGACTTCCCGGAACCGTGCGACCCGTCGGCACCGTCCTGTTCGGACGGTTCGGTGCCGCGGCAGCGGGTCGCCGACGCGCTGGCCGAGCGGACCAGGAATTCCTTGGCGCGCCGCAGGATCGTCGCGCTCAACCTGATGAGCTCGCCGGGATCCGGCAAGACCACGCTGCTGGAGCGCACGGTGCGCGAGCTCGGCTCGGCGCGGACCATCTCGGTGATCGAGGGTGATCAGGAGACCCGCCTGGACGCGGACCGGCTGCGGAACGCGGGCTGCCGGGTGGTGCAGATCAACACCGGCTCCGGCGGGCACCTGGACGCCGACATGGTCGACGAGGGGCTGCGCTCGCTGCAACCGGCCGGGCGTTCGCTGGTGTTCATCGAGAACATCGGGAATCTCGCCGCGCCCGCGTTGTTCGATCTGGGAGAGCACCGGCGAGTGCTGATCTCCTCGGTCACCGAGGGCGAGGACAAACCGCTGAAATATCCGCACGCATTCCGCACCATCGATCTCGTGCTGCTGAACAAGACGGATCTGCTGCCGCACCTCGATTTCGACGTCGATCGATTTCTCGCGCACGCGCGGTTGATCAATCCGCGGATCCGGGTGCTGCCGCTCTCCGCGAAGAGCGGCGACGGGCTCGACGAGTGGTGCGGGTGGTTGCGCGAGCACGCCGAGGAGCCCCGGATCCCGGCCTGATCTCCGCCTGTGGCGTTGCTCGCGTGCCGCCGTCCCGGCCGCGGGGCGGCCGCTACGCTCGCCGGACCACGCCCCGGGCGCACGCCAGGGAGGCGCGGCGGTGCCGCTCCCGGGACGCCGACGGCTCAGGCGAGGAGATCCGATGGACCTGTCTACCGCCGACCTCGCGGACCGCGAAGGCCCGGCCATCCGCAGCTGCGACGTGCAGTTCCGGCAGTACGGCGGTCGAGAGGTCTTCGTCGGCCGGATCCGCACGGTCACCTGCTTCCAGGACAACGCGCTGCTCAAGGAGGTGCTCTCCGGGCCGGGCGACGGGCAGGTGCTGGTCGTCGAGGGCGCCGGTTCGGTGCACACCGCCTTGGTGGGCGACCTCATCGCCGAGCTCGGCCGCTCGAACGGGTGGGCCGGGGTCGTGGTGCACGGCGCGGTCCGCGACACCGCGGTGCTCGCGGACATGGACTTCGGGGTGAAGGCGCTGGGCTCCAACCCCCGCAAGAGCACCAAGAACGGCGACGGCGCGCTGGACGAGCCGGTGGAGATCGGTGGGGTCCGGTTCGTGCCGGGGGAGTACCTGGTCAGCGATCACGACGGCGTGGTGGTGCTCGCCGAGCCGTGATCCGGCGGTCCTCCGCCGGACATCCCGGCGCCGCGCCCGTTACCCGTGCGACACGTGGGTCCCGGCTGCTAACCCGTCGGAAACACGCGCGTAGCGGAAACGGCCGCTCCCGGTCACTACCTTCCGAGGAGTGGGAAACGTTGCCGGATGAGCGCCGTTCACGAGACACCCCGGGAGCTGCGGACCCGCCGGGCGGTGCGCGCCGTCACCGGGCGCGCGGACGCCGGGTTCGAGCGGGCCGTCCCGTCGCTGGCGGAGCGGACCAGGTGGGGTGCCGAGCACGACTGCCTGTTCCTGACCGGTGAGCTGGACGGGCTGTTCGTCACCGTCCTGCTCGACGTCTTCGGTGACCTCGTCGACACCGCCCTGGTCGCGAAGTCGGCGGCGGTCGCGCACGCGGCCGGCCTGGCACCCGCCGTGCGCGCGGTGGCCGCCGACTCGGGCGCGATCGCCTACGAGCGGCTGCCCGCCTCCTACCACCCGCTGCAACCGCACCACCTGCGCGAACCCGAGGTGCTGCGCGCGGTGGTGGCGGTGAAGCGGGCGCTGCACCGGGGCCCGTCGATGCCGGTGGACCGGGACGTGTTCGACGAGGTGGAGCTGTGGTCGGAGCTCGCCGCGGCCGCCGGGGCGGACCTGCCGGTGGACTTCACCTGGATGCGCGACCGGGTGCGGCGGATCGGCGCGGCGCTGCGGGCCGCGGGCCGCGACCTGCGGCCCTGCCACCGCGACGGCAGTCCGTCCAACGTGCTGCTCGGCCCGGCGAACGACGTGCGGCTGGTGGACTTCGACGTCGCGGGCAACGCCGATCCGCATCACGACATCGCCGCGCTGCTGGTGGAGACCTGCCAGCTCGACGACGAGTGGCGGCGCGCGGCGGAGGTCGTCGACGGCAGGCCGGACGAGCAGCGGCTGGCCCGCTACCGGCTGAACGCGATCGCCGACGACCTGGCGGTCGGCGCGTGGGCGCTGCTGATCGGCGCGCGCGGCACCGGCCCGGCCGGCTTCACCGGCTACGGCCAGTGGCGCCTGCTGCGCTGCCGCTACTCGTTGCGGCACCGCCACCTCGACACCTGGCTCCGCCGGGTGTGAACCCGGCCCCGGCCGCGCCGCTGCCCCGACGAAGATCGTGAGCTGTTCAGGTGACCGGCCCGTTCGTCCGGACCTGTTGGGCGAACGGCCCGTTCACCTCGGTCAGCGGCGGTGCGCGACGTGAGGTGGGGTGGGGGTGTTCGGGGCGAGGTCGGGGGAGGGGACGGCGGTGCCCCATGCGGAGCGGAGCGGGAGGACGCCCGCCCAGACGCCGGGGGCGTGTTCGGCCGGGTCGTCCCCGGGCGGGCCGGTGCGGACCTTCACCGAGGCCTCGTCCAGCGGCAGGGCCAGCACGGTCACCGAGGCGAGCTCCTTCGCGTTCGGCTGCCGCGCGTGCTCCCAGGAGCCGGGGGCCAGGTGCTCGGTGAGCACCCGCAGCCCGTGCTCCCGCTCGCCGGGGTCGGTCACCAGCCGCGGCCTCCCGTAGATCACGGCGCTGCGGTAGTTCATCGAGTGGTCGTTGAGGGTGCGCGAGTACACCACCGCGTCGAGCAGCGTCACCGTCACGCACACCTGCGGGCCCTCCCCGGCGGCCAGCACGCTGCGCGCTCCGCTGGAGCCGTGCAGGTAGAGCACCTCGCCGTCGCGGCCGAACCCCGTCGGCAGCACCCGCGGGCAGCCGTCCACGACCAGTCCGAGGTGGCAGATCAGCGCCTCGTCGAGCACCTCGTGCAGGGCGGCGCGATCGACGCGGGCCCGGTCCTTCTTGCGGCCGAGCGAGGTGCGCGGGGTGGACGACAGCGGTGGGGCGGTGGGTGGTTCGGTCATGCCGACCATCCTCGGGGGAGGAATGGCCTTTCCCAAGGTCCAATTCTCGGTGGAACCGGAAGGCCACTTGGAACGGCGAACGGGCCGTCCGCTCCGGGGAGCGAACGGCCCGTCGTCGTCCGGGATCAGCCCCGAGGGAGGTCGGCGGCCGCCGACGGGTCCAACAACCAGAGCGTGCGCTCCAGGCCCACCGCCCCGGCCGCCGGGATGTCGGTCGGCGCCGACCCGCCGAGCGCGGCGGCCACCGGCCCGGCCTTCGCCGAGCCCGTCGTCATCAGCCACACCTCGGCGGCCGAGCGGATCGCGGGCAGCGTCAGCGAGATCCGCGTCGGCGGCGGCTTCGGGCAGTCGTGCACGCCCACCACCGGGCGCCGCGTCTCCCGCACGCCGGGCGTGTCGGGGAACAACGACGCCGTGTGCCCCTCCTCGCCGACGCCGAGCAGCAGCACGTCGAAGCACGGCACCGGGAACTCCGCGGTCGGCCCGCTCATCGTGGCGAGCAGTTCCGCGTAGTGCGCGGCCGCCGCGTCGGCGTCGTCGCCGAGCCGGCCGTCCGAGGGAGCCATGGCGTGCACCCGCGCCGGATCGACGCCGACGTGGTCGAGCAACGCCTCCCGCGCCTGGGTCTCGTTGCGCTCCGGGTCCCCGGCGGGCAGGAACCGCTCGTCCCCCCAGAAGAAGTCCACGTTCGCCCAGTCCACGGCGTCCCGAGCGGGCGAGCGGCGGACCTGGTCGAGCACGCCGACGCCGGTGCGGCCACCGGTGAGCACCACCGAGGCGGTGCCGCGGGTGGCCTGGGCGTCGACGATCGCGGTGATCAGCCTGGCCGCGGCGGCCGCGGCCAGGACGTCGCCGTCGCGGTGCACGACGACCTGGTGCGCGGTCATGCTCCGCCCTCCGCCTCGGAGTCCTGCTCCTGCGCCTGCTCCGGTGCCTCCACCGGCTCCTCGCCGCGCCGGACGCCGGCCAACCCGTTCAGGGTGATCTCGTAGATCTCGTCCGGGTCGAGCCGCCGCAGCTCCTCGGCCAGGCAGTCGCGCACCTCGCGGCGTTGCAGCGAGATCCGGCGGTCCGGCTGGCCCGGCTGGGTCAGCGTGCCCACCTTCCCGTCCGGCCGGACGATCTTGATCGAGCCGGAGGGCCGCTTGAGCTCCGCCGAGATGATGCCCGGCCCGCGCGGGTGCTCGACCCGGTGGACCGGCACCTCCAGGTAGGCGCCCAGCCACGCCGCCAGCAGGTCCGTGGACGGCGAGTCCGCGGCCCCGGTGACGACCGCGCCGGTCACCGCCTCGTAGGGCGGCAGGTCCAGCGCCGCGGTGAGCATCGCCCGCCACGAGGTGAGCCGGGTCCAGGACAGGTCCGTGTCGCCCTCGACGTAGGTGCCGACGCGGGTCTTCAGGAACTCGATCGGGTCGGGCTCGGCAGCGGCGTCGGTGATCCGGCGGTGCGAGAGCATCCCGATCGGGTCCTTGGCCGGGACGTCCGGGGCCTCGGTCGGCCACCAGGCCACCACCGGCGCGTCCGGCAGCAGCAGCGGCACCACCGAGCCCGCGCCCTCGTCGGCCAGCGCGCCGTAGAGCCGCAGCACCACGACCTCCGAGGCGCCCGCGTCCCCGCCGATGCGGATCTGCGCGTCCAGCCTCGGCGCGGCCTCCTTCGAGCCCCGGGCCACCACGATCACCCGCGCGGGGTGCTCTCGGCTGGCCTCGTTCGCGGCCTGGATGGCCTTCTCGGTCTCGGTCCCGTCCCCGGTCACGATCACCAGCGTCAGCACCCGGCCGAGCGCGACGGCACCGCCGGTCTCGCGCAGCTCGACCATCTTCTTGTTGACCTGCGAGGTGGTCGTCGACGGCAGGTCGATGATCACGGGCGCCTCCAGACGCGTCCGGTGCGGGCCATCATGGAGTCCGCCGACGGCGGCCCCCACGTCCCGGCCTTGTAGTTCTCCGGCGCTCCGTGCGCCGCCCAGTGCTCCAGCACCGGGTCGAGGATCTTCCAGGACTGCTCGACCTCGGCGTTGACCGGGAAGAGCGAGGGCTCGCCCAGCAGCACGTCCAGGATCAGGCGCTCGTAGGCCTCCGGGGACGATTCGGTGAAGGCGTGGCCGTAGCCGAAGTCCATCGTCACGTCCCGCACCTCCATCGAGGTGCCCGGGACCTTGGAGCCGAAGCGCATCGTCACGCCCTCGTCCGGCTGCACCCGGACGACCAGCGCGTTCTGGCCCAGCTCTTCGGTCATCGTGTCGTCGAAGGGCAGGTGCGGGGCGCGCTTGAACACCACGGCGATCTCCGTGACGCGGCGGCCCAGCCGCTTGCCGGTGCGCAGGTAGAACGGCACCCCGGCCCAGCGGCGGCTCTCCACCTCGAGGGTGATCGCCGCGTAGGTCTCGGTGATCGAATCGCTGGCGAAGCCGCCCTCCTCGTGCAGGCCCGGCACCAGCGAACCGCCCTGCCAGCCACCGGTGTACTGCCCGCGGGCGGTGGTCTCGCCGAACGGGCCGACCGGCTTGGTCGCCGAGAGCACCTTGAGCTTCTCGGCGCGCAGGTCCTCGGGGGAGAAGCTCACGGGCTCCTCCATCGCGGTCAGCGCCATCAGCTGCAGCAGGTGGTTCTGGATGACGTCGCGGGCCGCGCCGATGCCGTCGTAGTACCCGGCGCGGCCGCCCAGCCCGATGTCCTCGGCCATCGTGATCTGCACGTGGTCGACGTAGTGGGCGTTCCACAGCGGCTCGAACAGCTGGTTCGCGAAGCGCAGCGCCAGGATGTTCTGCACCGTCTCCTTGCCGAGGTAGTGGTCGATGCGGAACACCGAGTCCTCGGGGAAGACCTCAT
Source organism: Saccharopolyspora antibiotica (assembly GCF_047200635.1). Classification (NCBI taxonomy): domain Bacteria; kingdom Bacillati; phylum Actinomycetota; class Actinomycetes; order Pseudonocardiales; family Pseudonocardiaceae; genus Saccharopolyspora; species Saccharopolyspora antibiotica. The sequence continues at coordinate 9,677 of NZ_JBJZOI010000006.1, forward strand.
TGACGATCTGGTTCAGGTGCTGGGCGCTCTCCAGGTCGTGCCCGAAGGGCTTCTCGATGACCACTCGCCGCCACTGGTCCGGAGCCTGGTCGGTCAGCCCGGAGCGGGACAGCTGGGTCAGCACCGTCGGGAACGCCGAGGGCGGCACCGACAGGTAGAAGGCGTGGTTGCCGCCCGTGCCGCGCTCCTCGTCGAGCTGCTTGACGGTCTCGGCGAGCCGGTCGAAGGCCTCCGGGTCGTCGAAGGAGCCCGGCACGAAGCGGATGCCCTCCGCCAGCCGGTCCCAGACCGTCTGGTGGAACGGGGTCCGGGCGTGCTCCTTGACCGCCTCGTAGACGACCTGCATGAAGTCCTGGTCCTCCCAGTCCCGGCGGGCGAAGCCGGTCAGGGCGAACCCGGGCGGCAGCAGCCCCCGGTTGGCCAGGTCGTAGATCGCGGGCATCAGCTTCTTGCGGGACAGGTCCCCGGTCACGCCGAAGATCGTCAGACCGCACGGCCCCGCGATTCGCGGCAGTCGCTTGTCGCGCGGATCCCGCAGCGGGTTGCGCGGCAGGTCTCGGGAGCTCACGCCCCACCCCTCTCGTCGTGCAGTTCCTGAACGGCCTTGACCAGTTCGACCAGCCCGGCCGCCCGGTCGGTGAGGTGCAGCCGCAGCACCGGGCGCTCGTGCTGGGCGAGGACCTGGCCGTCGCCGAGCGCCTGGGCGCGCTGCAGGCCGGCCAGGGTGTACGGCCGGTCCGGGACCTCCAGGTCGTCGGTGGAACCACCGGTGATCTGGAGGAAGGCGCCGTTCTGGTGGCCGCCCTTGTGGTACTGGCCGGTGGAGTGCAGGAAGCGCGGTCCCCAGCCGAAGGTGGTCTGCAACCCGGTGCGGCGGGCCAGTTCCGGGCGCAGCAGCGCGGCGGAGGCGTCGTCCAGCCGGTCCAGGTAGGCCTGCACCGCCAGGTAACCCCGCTCGGGCGCGGCCTTGACGAACGCGCGCAGCGCCTCGGCGATGGTGCCCACGCCCGCGCTGAACCAGTCACCGGAGGCGTAGACCTCGATGGAGCCCGCGACCAGGGCCGGGGTCACCACGGGGCCGCCCGACGGGCCGTCGAGCAGCGCGCGGGCGGCCTTCTTCGCGGCCTCCACGTCGGGCTGGTCGAACGGGTTGATCCCGAGCAGCCGCCCGGCCAGCGCCGTGGCGAACTCCCACAGCAGGAACTGGCCGCCCAGCGAGCCGGTGGTGACCAGCCGCGCGCCCTCGACGGCGCCGCCGATCGCGATGGTGGTGGCGTCGGGACCCGCGTCGGCGAAGCCGGGGGCCTGCGGGTTCTCCACGACCACGGGCAGCAGCCCGGTGCCCTGCTTGCCGGTGGACTCGGCGATGAGCTGCTCGGCCCAGTCGCCGAAACCCGGGAGCCCGGAGCCGCCGTCGGCGAGCACCAGCTTCTCCGCGCCGCGCTCGTGCGCCGCGGCCCAGGCCGCCGCCAGCTGAACCGCGGGGTTGTCGGGGGAGTCGGTGCTGACCTGCGCGAAGGCGCTCGCGGCGGAGTCGAGCAGCGCGCCGATGTCGGCCCCGGCCAGTCCGGCCGGAACCAGGCCGAAGGCGGTCAGCGCGGAGTAGCGGCCGCCGACGTTCGGGTCGGCGGTGAACACCCGCCGGTAACCGGCCTCGCGCGCCGCGGACTCCATCGGCGACCCGGGGTCGGTGACCACGACGATGCGCGTCGCCGGATCGATTCCGTTCGCGGAGAAGGCCGCCTCGAAGATGCGGCGGTGGCTGTCGGTCTCGACGGTGGTGCCCGACTTGGAGGACACGACCAGCACGGTCCGGTCCAGGTCGCCGGAGAGCGCGTCGCCGACCTGGTCCGGGTCGGTGGTGTCCAGCACGGTCAGCGGGACTCCGGCGGCCGCGGTGATCACCTCGGGGGCCAGCGAGGAGCCGCCCATGCCGGCCAGCACGACTCGGTCGACGCCGTCGGCGTGCAGCTCCGCGCGCAGCGACTCGATCTCGGCCAGCAGCGGGCGGGAGCTCTCGTGCAGGGTCGTCCAGGAGAGCCGGATCGAGGCCTCGCTCTCGGCCTCGGCGCCCCAGAGGGTCGCGTCGCCGGCGGCGAGGCCGCTCGCCACCGCCTCCGAGGCCAGCCGCTCGGCCAGCGGTTGCGCCGCCCCCGCCAGCCCCTCGTCTGCGATCTCGACTGAAGTTTCGGTTGCCATCTGCTTCCTTGTGTTGGGGTGGGCGACGGGTCTGGGTCCACCGGGGCGGGGCCACCGCGGGTGACCGCAGCAGCCGGGGCACGCGGATTCCCGTGGAATGCGCGTGCCCCGGAGCGGGCGCGGGGCACACCCGCGGTGGAACCGCTGTTCGCTACTTCGCCTGGTCGAGCTGCTCGCGCACGGTGTCGAGCAGTTCCTCCCAGGACTTCTCGAACTTCTCGACGCCCTCGCTCTCCAGCACCGCGAACACGTCGTCGATGTCGATGCCCACCGCGGCCAGCTGGTCGAACACCTGCTGCGAGGCGTCCTTGGTGCCGCTGACCTGGTCCCCGGCGACCTGTGCGTGGTCGGCGGTGGCGAACAGGGTCGCCTCCGGCATGGTGTTCACCGTGTTCGGCGCGACCAGCTGGTCGACGTAGCGGGTGTCGGAGTAGGACGGGTCCTTGACCCCGGTGGAGGCCCACAGCGGTCGCTGCGGCTTCGCCCCGTCGGCGGCCAGCGCCTGGAAGCGCTCCGAGGAGAAGACCTCCTCGTAGGCGGCGTAGGCGAGCCGGGCGTTGGCGATGGCCGCCTTGCCCAGCAGGTCCTGGCCGCCCTCGATGCCCTCCAGCCGCTTGTCGATCTCGGTGTCCACCCGGGACACGAAGAACGAGGCGACGGAGGCGATCGAGGCCAGGGAGTGCCCGTTGGCCTTGGCCTGCTCCAGGCCCGCCAGGTACGCGTCCATCACGTCCCGGTAGCGGTCCACGGAGAAGATCAGCGTCACGTTCACGCTGACGCCCTCGGCCAGCACCCGGGTGATCGCGGGCAGGCCCTCGACCGTCGCCGGGATCTTGACCATGAGGTTCGGCCGGTCCACGGCCTTCCACAGCTCCAGGGCCTCGGCCACGGTGCGCTCGGTGTCGTGGGCCAGGCGCGGGTCGACCTCCAGGGAGACCCGGCCGTCGTCACCCGCCTCGTACACGCCCCGGAAGACGTCCGCGGCGTCGCGCACGTCCTTGGTGGTCAGCTCGCGGACGGTGTCGTCCACGCTGGCACCCCGGGCGGCGAGCTCGCGCACCTGGTCGTTGTAGTCCGCGGCGTTCGACAGGGCCTTCGCGAAGATCGTGGGGTTGCTGGTGACCCCCACGACCGCGTAGTCGTTGATCAGCTCGGTCAGGTTGCCGGACGTGATCCGCTGGCGGGACAGGTCGTCCAGCCAGATCGCCACGCCCGCCTGGCTGAGCTCGGTGAGGTTCTGGTTGTTCGTCACTGGGATACCTCCACTCAGGCGTTCGAGCGAGCGTTCTCGAGGCTCCGCCGGGCGGCCTCGACGACCGCTTCGGTGGTGAACCCGAACTTCTCGAACAGGGTCTTGTAGTCGGCCGAGGCGCCGAAGTGCTCGATGGAGACGTTCTCGCCGCTGTCACCGGTGAACCGGTGCCAGCACTGGGAGATCCCGGCCTCGACCGACACGCGGGCGCGCACCGAACGGGGCAGCACCTGGTCCCGGTAGGACTTGTCCTGCCGGTCGAACCACTCCACGCAGGGCATCGAGACGACGCGGGTGGCGACGCCCTCGGCCTCGAGGACCTCGCGGGCCTCCACGGCGAGCTGGACCTCGGATCCGGTGGCCATGAGCACCAGCTCCGGGCTGCCGGAGGAGGCCTCCGCCAGCACGTAACCGCCCTTGGCAACGCCCTCGGCGTCGGTGCCCTCCAGCGTCGGCACGCCCTGGCGGGTCAGCGCCAGGCCGGCCGGGCCGCTGGTGTCCTCCAGCACGGCCTTCCACGCGAAGGCCGTCTCGTTGGCGTCGGCCGGGCGGACCACCGACAGGCCCGGGATGGCGCGCAGCGAGGCGAGCTGCTCGATCGGCTGGTGCGTCGGGCCGTCCTCGCCGAGGCCGATCGAGTCGTGCGTCCACACGTAGATCGTCGGGGCGTTCATCAGCGCCGCGAGCCGCACCGCGGGACGCATGTAGTCGCTGAAGATGAGGAAGGTGCCGCCGTAGGGGCGGGTCCCGCCGTGCAGCGCGATGCCGTTGAGGATCGAGCCCATCGCGTGCTCGCGGACCCCGAAGTGCAGCGTCCGCCCGAAGGGCTGGGCGTTCCACATCCCGGTGGAGATGTGCTTCGGGCCGAACGAGTCGACGCCCTTCATCGTGGTGTTGTTGCTCTCCGCCAGGTCGGCGGAGCCGCCCCACAGCTCCGGCAGCACGTCGGCCAGCGCCGAGAGCACCTCACCGGAGGCCTTGCGGGTGGCGACGCCCTTGCCGTCGGCCTCCCAGGTCGGCAGCTTCTCGGACCAGCCGGCGGGCAGCTCGCGGACCCGGATCCGCTCCAGCAGCGCCTTGCGGTCGGGGTGCTCGGCGGCCCAGGCGTCGTAGGACTTCTGCCACTCGGCGTGGGCGGCCTTGCCCCGCTCGACGACCTGGCGGGCGTGCGAGAGGACCTCGTCGGAGACCTCGAAGGTCTGCTCCGGGTCGAAGCCCAGGGTCTTCTTGATCTCGGCGATCTCCTCGCCGCCCAGCGCGGCACCGTGCGCCTTGCCGGTGTTCATCTTCGTCGGAGCCGGGAAGCCGATCACCGTGCGCAGTACGACCAGCGTCGGCTGCTCCGGCTTGCCCTTGGCCGCGTCCAGCGCGTCCAGCAGGCTGGCGACGTCCTCACCGCCGTCGACGGTGACCACGTGCCAGCCGTAGGCCTCGTAGCGCTTCGCGGTGTCCTCGGACAGCGCGATCCGGGTGTCGTCCTCGATGGAGATCTCGTTCGCGTCGTAGATCACCGTGAGGTTGCCCAGCTGCTGGGTGCCCGCGAACGAGGACGCCTCGGAGGTCACGCCCTCCTCGATGTCGCCGTCGGAGGCGATCACGTAGATCTGGTGGTCGAACGGGCTCTCGCCCGGGGCCGACTCCGGGTCCAGCAGACCCCGCTCGCGGCGGGCGGCGACCGCCATGCCGACGGCGGTGGCCAGGCCCTGCCCGAGCGGACCGGTGGTGGTCTCCACACCGGGGGTGTGCCAGTACTCCGGGTGACCGGGGGTCTTGGAGTCCCAGGTGCGCAGGGCCTTGATGTCGTCCAGCTCCAGCCCGTAACCGGACAGGAAGAGCTGGAGGTACAGCGTCAGGCTGGAGTGGCCGGCGGACAGCACGAAGCGGTCGCGGCCGACCCAGTCGGCGTCGGTGGGGTCGTGCCGCATGACGCGCTGGAACAGCGCGTACGCGGCGGGGGCCAGGCTCATGGCGGTGCCTGGGTGCCCGCTGCCGCATTTCTCGACCGCGTCGGCGGCCAGCACCCGGACCGTGTCCACGGCGCGCTGGTCCAACTCGGTCCAGTCTGCGGGCAGTCGCTTGGTGGTCAAGCGGGCAAGATCGTCGGTGACGGACACGGACGCAGCTCCAGTTTCCCTCGAAGCGGTCCTTCGCGGCTCCGGCGCGTCGCCCGCTGACCCGGACCGATTCGGACCGCAGTTATCCCTCGTCCAGCGGGCAGCCTAGTCGTGACCTCCTGGCCTCGCGGCGGCCCGCCTGAATTGATGCGGCCCTCCACCTGGGTGAGAGGATCGCGGGTCAACCGCCAACGGGGTGCGATCGCCCCACCCGGTGCGCGCCGTCCGCGGCCCGGCGTCGGGCGTGCGGAATTCGCGCTGCTCATCGGCGGTGGCCTCCGGCTGGTGCGACGCTGCGTGTCGGAGGCCTCGCCACCGGCCCGCCCCGCGCTGCGGTCATCCCTCCGAGTGAACGCGGCGCGAACGACCGATCATCCCGGCGGAGCGTGTCCGATGGCTCACCCCACGGTACCGGTCCGGTCGCCGGGGCCGGGACCCTGCGGTGGGGCAGGGGTGTAGCGCGCCTACTATTCAGGGCGGTCGGCCGCCGTTCTCCGCGGCCGCCCCGAGCTGACTAGGAGTTCCATGCCTTCGGTGCGTTCCGCTTCGGGCGGACATCCCGGCTCCACCCGGGTCGCCGGGTTGCCCGGCGGTGCGGTGCTCGGTGCTCCCCGGCCGGGAGCGGCCTCGTGACCACGACCGCGCCCGCCGACTCCGGACGGCGCGCGACGCGCCCCGGCGACCTGCTCAAGGCCTACCTCGGGCTGCTCAAGCCGCGCGTCATCGAGCTGCTGCTGGTGACCACGATCCCGGCGATGCTGCTGGCCGAGCGGGGCATCCCCTCGCCGTGGCTGGTGCTGTGCACCCTCGTCGGCGGGACGATGGCCGCGGGCAGCGCCAACGCGCTCAACTGCGTCGCCGACGCGGACATCGACCAGGTCATGCGGCGAACCCGGGCTCGCCCGCTGGTGCGCCACAGCGTGTCGAACCGGCACGCGCTGATCTTCGGGATCGCGCTCGGGGTCGGTTCCGCCGCGTTCCTCTGGGCGACGACCAACCTGCTCGCCGCGGTGCTGGCCGTGGTGACGATCCTGTTCTACGTCCTGGTCTACACGCTGGTGCTCAAGCGGCGGACCGCGCAGAACATCGTCTGGGGCGGCGCCGCCGGCTGCATGCCGGTGGTGATCGGCTGGGCCGCCGTGACCGGCCGGGTGGACTGGCCCGCGCTGGTGATGTTCGCAATCATCTTCTTCTGGACCCCGCCGCACACCTGGGCGCTGGCGGTGAAGTACAAGGACGACTACGAGCGCGCCGGCGTGCCGATGCTCCCGGTGGTCGCCGAGCCCGCCTACGTGTCCCGGCAGATCGTGGCCTACAGCTGGCTGATGGTGCTGTGGACGCTGCTGCTGGCCCCGGCGACGGGCTGGCTCTACACCGCCTTCGCGGTGCTCTCCGGGGCCTGGTTCCTCTGGCTGGCGCACCGGTTGCACTCGGCGACCAAGCGGGGCGAGCCGACGAAGCCGCTGCGGCTGTTCCACATGTCCAACACCTACCTGATGATCGTGTGCGTCGCGCTGGCCGCGGACTCCGCGCTGGGTCTGCCGGTGCTGGGCTGGCCGCTGCCCTGGTAGCCGCGCGGCAACCCCGGGCCCCGTTCGCGCCGTCCCCTGCACGGACGCCGTCGGCCGTCGCGTGCGACGGTGGGCGCTGATCACCGACCTGGGAGGGACCGATGGGTGCGGAACTGCCCTCGCGGCAGCGGCGTGCGCTGGAACGGCTCGTGGAGCGCGGCACGCTCGACCAGGAGCAGGCGGACGCGGTGCGCGCGGAGTTCGCCGCCGAACCGGCCCCCCGGCGCGGCGGGCTCTGGGAGGTCCTCGGCTACGCGGGCGGCGCGCTGGTGCTGGGCGGCGCCGCGCTGCTGCTGGGCATGTCCTGGGAGGACCTGTCCCGGACCGCGCGGGTGGGCCTGCTGGCCGCGGCCTCCGCGCTGCTGATCGCGGTCGGACTCGGCGTCGCGGGCTCCCCGACAGGGGTGCGCGGGCTCGCCCTCGCCGAGCCCTCGCCGCGCAGCCGCATCGTGGCGGTGCTGTTCGCGCTCGCCTCCGGCACGACCGCGATGGCCGTGGGCTCGGCGCTGGAGGACGTCGCGGCGGTGGACGAGGACCTGGTGGCCTCGGCGGCGGGCCTGCTGGTGGCGGTGGCCGGTTGCGCCGTGCTGCCCTCGGTTCCCGGCCTGCTCGCGAGCGGCGCGTTCGGCTGGTGGGGCGCGCTGCTGCTGGCCGGCGTCGAGCCGGTCGAGGGAGTGTTCGGCGACGGGCAGCTGGTCGAGATGGTGCTGCTCATCGCGCTCGGCCTGGTGTGGGCGGCGCTGAGCGCGGGCGGGGTGCTGGAGCGTCCGGGCCGGGACCGCGCGGGCCGGGTGCGGCGCGACGTGGGCTTCGGCATCGCCGCGGCCACCGCGCTGTCCGGCGCGCAGTGGACCATCGCCGGGCACCAGGCGTGGAGCTACGCCGTGACCTTCGTGCTGGCCGTGGCCTGCTTCGCGGCGTTCCTGCGGGTGCGCGCCACCGTGCTGCTGGTGTTCGGCGTGCTGGGCGTGACCGTCGCGGTGCCCGAGGCGGTCTACGACTGGACCGGTGGAGCCCTGAGCGGGCCGCTGATCGTGCTGCTGGTCGGCGCCGTGCTGCTCGGGGTGGGCGGTCTCGGCCTGCGCCTGCGCAATCGCCTCGGCTGACCGGTTCGACCCCGCCGCCGGCCCGCGGAGGTGCCGGTGGCGGAGCCGCGCCCGATCGGCGCCCGTCCTGCCGGTGGTGGCCGGTTCCCCGAGGGCGCTCAGCGGTCCTCGTGCGGACCGCTGAGGCCCCGCCCGGGTCGTCAGGGGAGCAGGAGGAGCTTGCCGGTGCTGCGGCGGCCTTCGAGGTCCTCGTGGGCCGTCCGGGCCTCCGCCAGCGGGTAGGTGGCGCCGATGCGGATGTCGAGCGTCCCGGCGGCGACCGCCTGGAACAGCTCGCCCGCGCGCCAGTCCAGCTCCTCCCGGCTGAGGATGTGGTGCGCCAGCGATGGCCGGGTCAGGAACACCGAACCCGCCGAGTTCAGCCGCTGCGGGTCCACCGGCGGCACCGGCCCGCTGGAGGCGCCGAACAGCGCGAGCGTCCCGCGCGGGCGCAGCACCGCCAGGCTGCCGTCGAAGGTGTCCTTGCCGACCCCGTCGTAGGCCACGTCCACGCCGCGTCCGTCGGTGAGGTCGCGGACCTCCTCGGCCACGTCCGCCTCCGCGTAGCGGATGATCTCGTCCGCCCCGGCCCGCCGGGCCAGCCGCTCCTTCTCCCCGGTCGACACGGTGCCGATCACGTTGCCGCCGCGAGCCTTGATCAGCTGGGTGAGCAGCAGTCCGACGCCGCCCGCGGCCGCGTGCACCAGCGCGGTCTCGCCGGCCCGCACCGGGTGCGTGGAGTTGACCAGGAAGTGCGCGGTGAGGCCCTGCAGCATCGCGGCGGCCGCCGTCCGGTCCTCGACGGCGTCCGGGATCCGCACCGCGTTGCGCGCCGGCACCACGGCGTGCTCGGCGTAGCCGCCGGGCGACATGGCCCAGGCGATCCGGTCGCCGGGGGAGAACCCGGCGACGTCCGGGCCGACCTCGCGCACGGTGCCCGCGCCCTCGACGCCGGGGACGAACGGCAGCGGGACCTCGTACAGGCCGCTGCGCTGGTAGGTGTCGATGAAGTTCACGCCCGCCGCGGCGACCTCCACCAGCAGCTGGCCGGCCTGCGGCGCGGGCCGGTCCAGCTCGGCCGGTTCCAGCGCTTCCGGTCCGCCGTGCGCCGAAATCCGAATCGCACGCATCCGTGCCTCCCTGCGGTCGTCGTCCTCCCCGGCGCCGGTGCGCCGCCGGGCCCGGGTTCCACTCTGGCAGCACCGCGCCCGGCGGGTGGTGGCCTGGGTAACGGTTCGGCCCCGGTGTCGGGCCCGTTGTCTAGGATCACCCGCATGGCAGCCGAGAACGACACCGAGCAGACCACCCCCGGTCCGTCGCCGAAGGCGGTCGCCAGGGCCAAGGCGTTCGCGCTGGCGCACGGCGGCTCCGCGAAGGCCGTGGTGGAGAACATCGGCCAGGCGGGCGCGCGGCTGGTGCTCATCGGTGAGGACGGCGCGCTCGGCGACGTGCTGGTGGCCGACGTCGCGTCGGGGGAGGCGGTGGTGGAGGCCGTCGAGCAGCTCACCGCCGCCGAGTGGGACGGCGAGACGACGGCCGCGCTGCGGATCGGTCCGGCGCACCGGCGCAAGATGGCCGGCCCCCGCGCCAGGTGACCCGGCCGCGGGTCCTGCTGGCGAGCTGCGCCGCGCTGCCGCGTTCGAACGCCGACGACACAGCGTTGCCCGAGGTGCTGGCGGAGGTGGGCGTCGAGGCGGACTGGGCGCCCTGGGACGACCCGGCCGCGCCGTTCGGCTCGGCGGACCTCGTGGTGCTGCGCAGCACCTGGGACTACCCGGTGCGGCGCAAGGAGTTCCTGGCCTGGTGCGATGCGGTGCCCGCGCTGGCGAACCCCGCAGCGGTCGCGCGCTGGAACACCGACAAGGCCTACCTGGCCGATCTCGCCGCGCACGGGGTCCCGGTGGTGCCGACGGAGCTGATCGCGCCGGGGGAGCCGTTGCGCGCACCGGAGGAGGGGTTCGTGCTCAAGCCCGCGGTCGGGGCGAGCTCGCGCGGGGCCGCCCGGTTCGCCGCGGGGGAGCTCGGCGCGGCCCGCTCCCACCTCGCGGCGCTGCACGCCGAGGACCAGGTGGTGCTCGTCCAGCCCTACCAGCGCGCGGTCGACGGCGAGGGGGAGACGGCGCTGGTGTTCCTCGGCGGCGTCTTCTCGCACGCCTTCGTGAAGGGCGCGATGCTGCCGGATCCGGCGGTGTCCGGGCCGGGCCCGGGGGAGCGGTTCGGGGTGCTGCCGGACGCCGCGCTGCGCCGGGCGGCCGAGGACGCGGTGGACGCCGCGGCCGCGCTGCGCGGGCTGCGCCGGGCTGACCTGCTCTACGCCCGGGTCGATCTGGTGCGCGGCGAGGACGGCGCCCCGGTGCTGCTGGAGCTGGAGCTCACCGAGCCCTCGCTCGGCTTCGCGCAGGCCGATCCGGGGGCTCTCCCGCGGTTCGCCTCCGCCATCCGGGCGGCGGTGGGCTGAGCCGGGCCGTCGGCCCCGCGTGTTGGCTTGGCATTCCGGTTCTCCGGAGTCTATGTTTTCAGCGTCGGTTGAAGTTGATCAGACGGAGGCCCCGAGGTGACCGAGTACGCCCAGCGCACCGATCGTCCCGCGATGTCCGAGTGGATCGAGCAGATGGCCGCGCACTTCGAGGCCAGCGAGGGGATGCCGCTGATCGCGGGCCGGATCCTGGCGTTCCTGCTGATCTGCGATCCACCGGAGCGCACCGCGGCCGAGCTCTCGCACGGCCTCAACGCCAGCAGCGGTTCGGTCAGCACCAACGTCCGGCTGCTGCTGCGGCTCGGGGTGATATCCAAGACCACCCGCCAGGGGCGGGAAGCGGCGCTGTACCGGGTCGAGGAGCACCGCTGGCCCGAGCTCGTCCGGCACCGGATGCAGCAGGTCACCGGTCTGGAGCAGCTCACCGCGCAGGGGCTGCGCATGTTCAGCGGGCAGGGTGAGCGTTCCCGGCGGCTGCGCGCGGTGCACGAGTTCTACACCTGGCTGGCCGGGGAGATGCCGGAGCTGTGGCGCCGCTGGGAGCGCGAGAGCCGCGGCACGCTGCGCTACTGAGCGCGCGGGACGCGCCGCGGCGCGGGCTCACCGGCTGGCGGGGACCGGCTCGGCGGCGCGCGGGGGCGCCGCGGGAACGGCACCGCGGAACCGGGACTCGCACCACAGCAGCGCGGTCGCGGTGATCACGAGCGTGGCACCGAGCACGTGCAGCACCACCATCGCGGCGGGCACGCCCAACAGGTACTGCACCGAGCCCAGCGCGCCCTGCGCCAGCACCAGCACGCAAGCGGCGACGTAGGCCCGCAGCAGCGCCTTCGTCGGCCGCGCCCCGCGCAGCCACACCCCGAAGACCGCCAGCAGGCAGACGTAGGCCATCACCAGCAGCCCGTGCACCTGGACCAGCGTCGGAACCGCCACCACCAGCCGCGGGGTCTCCGCGTCGCCGGCGTGCGGCCCGGCAGCGGTCACCAGGGTGCCCGCGACGAGCATCGCCGCCGTCACGGCGGTCAGCGCGACCAGCAGCCGCCGCATCCGCGCCGGGAGCACGTGCACCGGCTCCTCGTCGCCCTCGCCCGCGGCCTTGAACAGGTACGCGGACAGCCAGATCAGCACCGCCGAGGCCATGAAGTGGATGGACACGCTCCACCAGCTCAGGTCCACCAGCACCGTGATCCCGCCGATGATCGCCTGCGCGACCACGCCCAGCGGCATCACCAGCGCCAGCTTCACCAGCCGGGGCCGCCGGGGGCGCACCTGCCAGGCGGCGAGCAGGCAGGCCAGCGCCACGAAGCCGACCAGGCCGGTCAGCGTCCGGTTGCCGAACTCGATCACCTGGTGCAGGGTCGCCACCTCGGGGTGCTCGACGGGGACCATGCTCCCCGGGAAGCACTGCGGCCAGGTGGGGCAGCCGAGACCGGAACCGGTCACCCGCACCACCGAGCCGGTCACCGAGATCAGCGCCTGGGTGATGAGGACGGCGAGCGCGAGCCCGCGCACGAGGCGGTGGCTGGCGGCGGGGATCCGGGACAGCATCGACGACGTCGGCACGACTCGATGGTAGGCGCCGTCCTGGCCGGGCCCGCCGCCAGGTGGAACCGCGTTCGGCTCACCCCTCGTTCGCGCGCCCGCCTCCCGCGAACGCCTGCCCGGGGAAGGCCCCGGCCTTGGCGATCAGGCGGCTGAGCTGCTTGCCGTGACCGGCGAGGCGCTGAGCGTTCTCCGCGCCCAGATGCGCCCACGGCGCGGCGGCGAGCGCGTCGGTGCGGTGCTCGACGTCCTCGCGGAACTCCCGGCCCGCGGCGGTGATCTCCCCGGCGTCGTCGAGCAGACCGCGCTGCCGCAGCTCGTCCTGGGCCTGCTGCCACTCCTGGTCCGACCAGCCGCGGCTGAGCTGCGCGAACTTCCGGGACAGCCCCTCGCCGCTGGTGATCTGGAGGACCAGCGCCTGCGCGCCGGTGAGACCTGCCTCCTGCAGCACCATCAGGTGCCCGTCGCCGCGGTGCTCGCGCAGCAGCGAGGCGGCGTGCCAGAGCACCAGGTGCGGCGCCTCCGGCCAGTCCAGGTCGGCGTGCCCGGCGAACAGCGGCCGGGCCTCGGGGCGGCAGGCGTCGGTGGCGCGGCGGGCGAGCGCGGCGGCCTCGGCCAGCTCGTCGGACCCGAGGGCCTCCGGGCCGAGCAGCCTGCGCAGCGAGGCGTCGGCGGCGCGGAAGCGGGTCTCCACGACGGTGGCCGGGGCGGCGATCGACCAGGCGCGCGGGATCACCTCGGCGATGATCCGGGGGTTGAAGTTGTAGAAGGTGGCGGCCACGATCCCGGCGCCGACGGCGCCCATCGGGGCGGCGCGTCCCGCGAAGTAGCGCATCGGACGGGTGTCCAGCCCGAGCGCGGTGAACGCCTCGTCGGCGTCCGGGCTGAAGTAGATCATCGAGTGCAGCGCTTCGACGCTGCGGTGGCCGGGCCGGGCCAGCTCGGTACCGGTCGGTGGGGTCGGCTGCGCAGTCATGCGCCCACCCTACTTCCGGTAACAAGAAGGTCCGCTTCTCCCGGCGAGCGCCGGACCGGGGCCTCTCAGGTGAGGCGGGTGGTGCGCAGGGCGAGTGCGCCGGCGGCGGCGGTCCAGGCCAGCAGCACCAGGACCGGCTGCCAGCCGGGCGGCGCGGCGTGCGCGAGGGTGGTCTCCAGCGCGGTGGCCAGCGCCCCGGAGGGCAGCAGTCCGGCGATCGACGCCACCGGCTCGGGCAGGTCGCCCAGGGGCAGCGCGAGCCCGCCGGCCAGCAGCAGCACGAACCAGATCGCGTTCGCCACCGCCAGCACGATCTCCGCGCGGAACGCACCGCCCACCAGCACCCCGGCCGCGCCGAACGCGAGGGTGCCCAGCACCAGCAGCGGGAGCGCCCCGAGCAGGCCCAGCGGGCTCGGGCTCCAGCCCAGCAGCGCGGCCGTCGCCCCGAGCAGCACCGCCTGCAACGCCACCACCAGCAGCGTCGCCAGCACCCGGCCGCTGATCAGGGTCCAGCGCGGCAGCGCGGTCGCGGCCAGTCGCTTGAGCACCCCGTAGCGGCGGTCGAAGCCCAGCGCGATGGCCTGCCCGGTGAAGGCGGTGGACATCACCGCGAGCGCCAGGATCCGCGGTGCCACCGAGTCGACCCGGGGTTCGGGCACGCTGCCGATGTGCAGCGTGCTGAGCCCGATCAGCAGCGCCAGCGGGATGATCAGCGTGAGCAGCGCCTGCTCGCCGTGGCGGATGGTGAGCAGCGCCTCGATCCGGGTGTGCGCGGCCAGCATCCGGAGCGCCCGGCCCCGGCCCGGCGCGGGCCGGAAGGTTCCGGCGGGGAAGCGGTCCCCGGGTTGCGGCGCCTCGCGGCGGCCTGCTCCTGCGGCGGTCACGAGCGCAGCTCCCGTCCGGTGAGGTCGAGGAACACGTCCTCCAGGCTTCGCCTGCTCACCCGCAGCTCGTGGGCGAGCACGCCGTGGCGCGCGCACCAGGCGGTCACGGTGGACACGACCTGCGGGTCGATGGTGCCGCGCACCACGTACTCCCCGGTGCGCTGCTCGGTGGCCTCGTACCCCTCCGGCAGCGCGGTCAGCAGCAGGTCGAGGTCGAGCGCGGTCTCGGAGCGGAACCGCAGCTCCTGTCCGCCGCGCGGGTCGGCGGTGAGCTCGGCCGCGGTCCCGTCGGCGACGGCCCGGCCGTGGTCGACGATGACGACCCGGTCGGCGAGCGCCTCGGCCTCGTCCATCAGGTGCGTGGTCAGCAGCACCCCGACGCCGTCCCGGCGCAGCGCGGCGACCAGCTCCCACACCAGGTGGCGGGCCTGCGGGTCGAGCCCGGCGGTCGGTTCGTCGAGGAACACCAGCTCGGGGCGCCCGACCAGGGCGCAGGCGAGCGAGAGCCGCTGCTGCTGACCGCCGGAGAGCCGCTTGTACGGGGTGCGCCCGGCGGAGCTCAGCCCCAGCACGTCCAGCAGCCAGCGCGGGTCGAGCGGATCGGCCGAGCAGGCCGCGATGAGGTCGAGCATCTCGGCGGCGCGCACGCCCGGGTAGGCGCCGCCGCCCTGCGGCATCACGCCGATGCGGGGCCGGAGCCGCTCGCCGTCGGTGGCGGGGTCGAGGCCGAGGACCCGGACCGTTCCGCCGTCGGGGCGCTGGAAGCCCTCGCAGATCTCGACGGTGGTGGTCTTGCCCGCGCCGTTGGGGCCGAGCAGGGCCAGCACGCTGCCGCGCGGCATCCGCAGGTCGAGCCCCGCGACGGCCGCGGTGTCGCCGAAGCTCTTGGTCAGCCCGCGCACGTCGAGCGCGCTGCCGTCCGCGGCCGGGGCGTCGAGCGCCGCACCGGCCGGGGGAGTGCTCGCGGCTTCCTTCACGACGTCCAAGCCTATGACGTGACGGGGCGCGCATCCGCCCGGGTCGGCAGCAGCGGCGGCACCTTGCCGCGCACGAGCCAGAGCAGGACGGCGAAGGCGATCAGCGAGGCGATCACGGCGAACGGGATCTGGTAGGCGCGCAGGACGTACGCCGCGCCGGTGGGCGGGACCACGAGCGCGACGACGGAGCAGATCGCGGCCGCGCCGAGCCGGAACCGGTGGTCGTGGGTGGACAGCGACAGCGGGACGACCATCCACAGCAGGTACCAGGGGTGCAGGACCGGCCCGAACACGGCGAGCGTGCCGAGGGTGATGCCGAGCGCGGCCAGCGGCTCGATGCGCCCCTTGAACGACAGCCACAGCAGCCGCAGGCACACCCCGCCGGTGATGGCGTAGCCGAAGATCTTGGTGATGACCAGCATCGAGTTGGTGTGGTTGCCCAGACCGAGCAGCATCCCGAGCCCGCCGCCGGTCATCCCGAACGCGGTCATCGGCGCCAGCCAGGTCTTGATCCGGTTCGGCACGTCGTAGGTCTCGATCCAGCCGAGACCCCAGCCGCTGACCACCGTGATGATCGTCATCGTGGCGAGCAGCACCACGCCGAGCAGCGCGGCGACGCCGACGAGGTCGCGCATCCGCCCTCCGCGCCGGCGCGCCACGTAGATGCCGAAGAAGCCGAGCGCGACGAACCCGGGCGGTTTGATCGCGCCGCCGATGCTCAGCAGCACCCCGGCGGCGATCACGCCGAGCGGGGTGCGCCAGCGCAGCCCGAGCTCGATGGCGGCGAGCATGATGCCGACCAGCAGCGCCTCGTTGTGCGCGCCGCTGACGACGTGGAACAGCGTGATCGGGTTGGCGGCCGAGAGCCACAGCGCGGCCACCGGGTGCACTCCGCAGCGCGCCGCGAGCCGCGGGATGGCCCAGATCGCCAGCATCAGCCCGATGATCATCACGACCCGCCACAACAGCACGCCGAACACCACGTCGTCGCCGATGACGCGGGCGATGTGCTGGCCGAACAGCAGGAACAGCGGACCGTAGGGGGAGGGCGTGTCGCGCCAGATGTTCGGCACGTTGGCCACCAGCGGGTGATCCACGCCGAGCGCCGTCCCGGGGCCCAGCGCGTACGGGTTGATCCCGAGCGCGGCCACCGCGTTCTGCGCCAGGTAGGTGTACATGTCGGTGCTGAACAGCGGCGGTGCCACGGCCAGCGGCAGCCCCCACATCACGACGGTGCGGTCCATCTGGGTGCGGCTGACGATGCGGTCGCGCCCGGGCCAGGAGAGCTTGCCCAGCCACAGCCAGGCGGTGACCACCATGAGCATCCCGAGCCAGGCGCAGGCCATCGCGACCGTGGGGATGCGGGCGGGCAGCCCGAGCAGCCGGACCCCGATCAGCGGGTTGTCGACCGGCGCGGCCCCGGCTCCGATCGCGCCGAAGGCGAGCACCAGCGACCCGGTGGTGCCGAAGCGGCGGACCAGGTCGAGCTGGCGGCGCTCGGCTCCGGCCAGCGGCGCGGGCTGGTGCGCGCCGGGCGGGCCGCCCGCGTAGGCGGTGTCGCCGCTGGGGGTCTCGCCGCTGCGGCCGCGCTCGGGGGCAGCGGTGACCGCCGAGGTCCCGTCCGCGCCCGGTGGGCGCTCCGCGTCCCGCTCGTCCGCTGCGCCGGCCGCCCGTTCGTTCGTCTCCCCTGCACCCACGCCGCCGAAGCTTAGGGCAGCGCGCGTCGGCCGCCGTCCGCCGCCGCACAACCGCCGATCAGGGTGAGCCGGGTCACGTTGCCGGGCCTGCCGTCTGGTGTGGCGGACCTAAATAGGTAACATCGGTGTTGTGAAATACGCCGGAACGACTCCACCGGCTGCGGCCGCCGACCCGGGTGCCGCGGCTCCGGGTGCGGGCGGGCAGTCCGGAGACGGGCGTACCCGGCACTCGGTCGCCCGCCTCCTGCTGGAGCGCGGACCGATCACCGCCGCGGCGGTGGCCGAGGAGCTCGGGCTCAGCTCCGTCGCGGTGCGCAGGCACCTCGACGCGCTGGTCACCGAGGGCGAGGCCTACACCAGGGAGTCCTCGGCGCGTCAGCGCCGGGGTCGCGGCAGGCCCGCGAAGCTGTTCCTGCTGACCGAGGTCGGCAGGACCAGGTTCGGGCACGCCTACGACGACCTGGCGGCGGCCGCGCTGCGGTTCATCGCCGAGACGGACGGCGAGCAGGCCGTGCGGTCGTTCGCGCGCAAGCGCATCGCCGCGCTGGTCGCTCACCACCGGGAGGCGCTGGCCGCCGCGCGGACCAGGGCCGAACGGGCCGAGGTCCTCGCCGGGGCCCTCACCCGGGAGGGCTACGCTGCTTCGACGCGCAGCGTGGCCTCCGGAGAGCAGCTCTGCCAGCACCACTGCCCGGTGGCGCACGTCGCTGCGGACTTCCCGCAGCTGTGCGAGGCCGAGACCGAGGCGTTCGCCGAGGTCCTCGGCACCCACGTGCAGCGGTTGGCCACCATCGCCAACGGCGATGCGGCCTGCACGACGCACGTACCGCTCACGCGGTCCGAGCGAACCGCCGAGCACGGCCCGGAGACCCAGGTCCTCCCGGAGTCCGCGCCGGTAGCAACCGATCCGGCTGCCTCCGACCGGTCCTGGACCGGCGGGCAGCAGACCGCCCCGATTCCTGACGGAGGGGAGTCCGTATGACTGCCGCTGCCGAGCAGCGCACACCCACCACGGCGTCGAACACCTCTGGCCAGCTCAGCCAAGAGGAGACGCTGGCCACCCTGGGCAACTACGAGTACGGCTGGGCCGACAAGGACGTCGCGGGCGAAGGCGCGCGGCGCGGGCTCAACGAGGACGTCGTCCGGGAGATCTCGGCCAAGAAGGACGAGCCGGAGTGGATGCTCGAAGCGCGGCTCAAGGCGCTGCGGCTGTTCGAGCGCAAGCCGATGCCGAACTGGGGCGCCGACCTCTCGGGCATCGACTTCGACAACATCAAGTACTTCGTGCGCTCGACCGAGAAGCAGGCCCAGAGCTGGGAGGACCTGCCCGAGGACATCAAGAACACCTACGACCGGCTGGGCATCCCGGAAGCGGAGAAGCAGCGGCTCGTCGCCGGTGTCGCCGCCCAGTACGAGTCCGAGGTGGTCTACCACAAGATCCGCGAGGACCTCGAGGAGAAGGGCGTCCAGTTCCTGGACACCGACACCGCGCTGCGCGAGCACCCGGAGATCTTCAAGGAGTACTTCGGCTCGGTCATCCCGGCCGGGGACAACAAGTTCTCCGCGCTGAACACCGCGGTGTGGTCCGGCGGCTCGTTCATCTACGTGCCGAAGGGCGTGCACGTCGACATCCCGCTGCAGGCCTACTTCCGGATCAACACCGAGAACATGGGCCAGTTCGAGCGGACGCTGATCGTCGTCGACGAGGACGCCTACGTCCACTACGTCGAGGGCTGCACCGCCCCGATCTACTCCAGCGACTCGCTGCACTCGGCGGTCGTGGAGATCGTGGTCAAGAAGGGCGCGCGCTGCCGCTACACGACCATCCAGAACTGGTCGAACAACGTCTACAACCTGGTCACCAAGCGGGCCAAGGCCGAAGAGGGCGCGACCATGGAGTGGGTCGACGGCAACCTCGGCTCCAAGGTCACGATGAAGTACCCGTCGGTCTTCCTGATGGGCGAGCACGCCAAGGGCGAGGTGCTCTCGGTGGCGTTCGCCGGTGAGGGCCAGCACCAGGACGCGGGCGCGAAGATGGAGCACATGGCTCCGCACACCTCCTCGACGATCGTGTCCAAGTCGATCGCCCGCGGTGGTGGCCGCACCTCCTACCGGGGTCTGGTGAAGGTCGCCAAGCGCGCCAACCACTCGGCCTCCACGGTCAAGTGCGACGCGCTGCTGGTCGACACGATCAGCCGTTCCGACACCTACCCCTACGTCGACGTGCGCGTCGACGACGTGTCCATGGGCCACGAGGCCACCGTCTCGAAGGTCAGCGACGACCAGCTGTTCTACCTGATGCAGCGCGGGCTGACCGAGGACGAGGCCATGGCGATGATCGTGCGCGGCTTCGTGGAGCCGATCGCGCGCGAGCTGCCCATGGAGTACGCGCTGGAACTGAACCGCCTGATCGAGCTGCAGATGGAAGGGGCCGTCGGCTGAGATGACGAGCACCACTGACACCGCCGACGCCCAGCACGGCCTGACCGGGCACTCCCACGGAGGGGCTGTGGTTCCGCAGTCCTCCCGCGGCGAGCGCTTCACCTCCTACGACGTCGAGGCGTTCGAGGTCCCCGGCGGCCGCGAGGAGGACTGGCGGTTCACCCCGACCAAGCGGCTCAAGGGCCTGCACGACGGCACCGCGCCGGCCACCGGCTCCGCGCGCGTCGAGGTCGAGGCGGGCGCCGAGGTGACCGTCGAGACGGTCGGCCGCGACGACGAGCGGCTCGGCAAGGGCGGCGTGCCCGCCGACCGCGTCGCGGCGCAGGCCTGGAGCTCCTTCGAGCAGGCCACCGTCGTCACGATCCCGAAGGACGTGCGGCCCGCCGAGCCGATCAGCGTCGTCGTGCACGGCCCCGGCGCCGGTGAGACGGCGTACGGCCACGTGCAGATCCGCGCCGAGCGGTTCGCCGAGGCCGTCGTCGTGCTCGACTACCGCGGCTCCGGCGTGCTGGGCGAGAACGTCGAGTTCGTCACCGACGACTCGGCGCGGCTGTCCGTCGTGTCCGTGCACGACTGGGACGACGACGCGACCCAGGTCAGCTCCGAGCACGCCTACCTGGGCCGGGACTCGGTGTTCCGGCACCTGGCGGTGACCCTCGGCGGCGACCTGGTCCGGGTCAACACCACGGTCACCTACGGCGACAAGGGCGGCGACGCCGAGCTGCTGGGCCTGTACTTCGCCGACGCGGGGCAGCACCTGGAGCACCGGATGCTCGTGGACCACGCGCAGCCGAACTGCCGCAGCAACGTGCTCTACAAGGGCGCGCTGCAGGGCGACGGGGCGCACTCGGTGTGGATCGGCGACGTGCTCATCCGCGCGGCCGCCGAGGGCACCGAGACCTTCGAGCTCAACCGGAACCTGGTGCTCACCGAGGGCGCCCGCGCCGACTCGGTGCCGAACCTGGAGATCGAGACCGGTGAGATCGAGGGCGCCGGTCACGCCAGCGCCACCGGCCGGTTCGACGACGAGCAGCTGTTCTACCTCCAGGCCCGGGGCATCCCGAAGGAGCAGGCCCGCAGGCTGGTGGTGCGCGGTTTCTTCGGCGAGATCCTGCAGAAGATCACCGTGCCGGAGGTCCGCGAGCGGCTCGAAGCCGCCATCGAGGCCGAACTGGCCGTCGTCGGCGCCTGAGCGCCCCGCCCACCCAGACTTCCCTTCCGAGTACCAGGAGAACACAAGCACAATGGCCACCCTGGAGATCAAGGACCTGCACGGCTCCGTCCTCACCGACGAGGGCGCCAAGCCGATCCTCAACGGCGTGAACCTCAAGGTCGACTCCGGTGAGATCCACGCGATCATGGGGCCGAACGGCTCCGGCAAGTCGACCCTCGCCTACGCCATCGCCGGGCACCCCAAGTACCGCATCGACTCCGGTTCGGTCCTGCTCGACGGCGAGGACGTGCTGGAGATGAGCGTGGACGAGCGCGCCCGCGCGGGCCTGTTCCTCGCCATGCAGTACCCGGTCGAGGTGCCGGGCGTGTCGATGTCGAACTTCCTGCGCAGCGCCGCGACCGCGGTCCGCGGCGAGGCCCCGCAGATCCGGCACTGGGTCAAGGAGGTCAAGCAGGCGATGACCGACCTCGACATCGACCCCTCCTTCGCCGAGCGCAGCGTCAACGAGGGCTTCTCCGGCGGTGAGAAGAAGCGGCACGAGATCCTGCAGCTGGACCTGCTGAACCCGAAGTTCGCGATCCTCGACGAGACCGACTCCGGCCTCGACGTCGACGCCCTGCGCGTGGTGTCCGAGGGCGTGAACCGCTACACCGGCAAGGGCGACCGGGGCGTGCTGCTGATCACGCACTACACCCGGATCCTGAACCACATCACGCCGGACCACGTCCACGTGTTCGCCGGCGGCAAGGTCGTCGAGTCCGGCGGGCCGGAGCTGGCCGACGAGCTGGAGAAGAACGGCTACGTGCGGTTCACCAGCAAGAAGGAGGCCGTCGCGCAGTCATGACCGCTCAGCCCCTCACCACCGCCGGTGCGGCCGCCGGGCCCCTGGACGTCGCGGCGATCCGCTCCGACTTCCCGATCCTCGGCCGCACCATCCGCGACGATCGGCGCCTGGTCTACCTGGACTCGGGGGCGACCTCGCAGCGCCCGCGCCAGGTGCTCGACGCGGAGCGCTCCTTCCTGGAGACCTCCAACGCGGCGGTGCACCGGGGCGCGCACCAGCTCTCCGAGGAGGCCACCGACGCCTACGAGGGCGCCCGCGCCACGATCGCCCGCTTCATCGGGGCGGGAGTGGACGAGGTCGTGTTCACCAAGAACGCGACCGAGGGCGTCAACCTCGTCGCCTACGCGATGAGCAACGCCGCCACGGGCGGTCCCGAGGCGGAGCGCTTCCGCCTCGGGCCGGGCGACGAGGTCGTGGTCACCGAGATGGAGCACCACGCCAACCTCGTTCCGTGGCAGGAGCTGTGCCGGCGCACCGGGGCGACCCTGCGCTGGTTCGGCGTCACCGAGGACGGCAGGCTCGACCTCTCCGACGTGGCCGGGGTGATCACCGAGAACGCCAAGGTGGTCGCCGTGGCGCACCAGTCCAACGTGCTCGGCACGGTGAACCCGCTGGCGGAGATCGTCGCGCGGGCGCACCAGGTCGGCGCGCTGGTGCTGCTCGACGCCTGCCAGTCGGTGCCGCACGCGCCGGTGGACCTCGGCGCGCTGGACGTCGACTTCGCGGTGTTCTCCGGGCACAAGATGCTCGGCCCCTCCGGGGTCGGCGTGCTCTACGGGCGCCACGAGCTGCTGCGCGCCATGCCGCCGTTCCTCACCGGTGGTTCGATGATCGAGATGGTGCACATCGACCGCGCCACGTTCGCGGAGCCGCCGCAGCGGTTCGAGGCGGGCGTGCCGATGAGTTCGCAGGTCGTCGGGCTCGGCGCGGCCGTGGACTACCTCTCGGTGGTCGGCATGGAGCGCATCGCCGCGCACGAGGAGAAGCTCGCCGCGGCGGCGTTGGCGGAGCTGGAGTCGATCGACGGGGTGCGCATCATCGGGCCCCGCGACACCGAATCCCGAGGTGCCACGGTGGCCTTCGTCGTCGACGGGGTGCACCCGCACGACGCTGGCCAGGTCCTCGACGACATGGGCGTCGAGGTCCGCGTCGGCCACCACTGCGCGTGGCCGCTGCACCGGAGCTTCGGGGTGCCCGCCACCGTGCGGGCGAGTTTCTACCTCTACAACGATCTGGACGAGGTCCGGGCGCTCGGGGATGCTGTGCGGGAGGCCCAGCGTTTCTTCGGTGTCGGGTGAAGGCTGAAGGACGTGTGATGCAGCTGGAGCAGATGTACCAGGAGATCATCCTGGACCACTACCGCAACCCGCACGGCCGGGGCCTGCGGGATCCGTTCGACGCGGAGTCCTTCCAGGTCAACCCGGTGTGCGGGGACGAGGTGACGCTGCGGGTCCACGTGACCGGCAGCGGACCCGACGCGACCGTCGAGGACGTCTCCTACGAGGGGCAGGGCTGTTCGATCAGCCAGGCCTCCGTCTCCGTGCTCACCGACCTGGTCATCGGCCGGTCGGTGAAGGAGGCGATGGGCAAGCAGGCCGCGTTCAGCGAGCTCATGCAGGGGCGCGGCCAGGTGGAGCCCGACGAGGACGTCCTGGAGGACGGCATCGCGTTCGCCGGGGTGGCGAAGTACCCGGCGCGCGTGAAGTGCGCGCTGCTGGGGTGGATGGCTTTCAAGGACGCCGTGTCGCGCGTCGTCGACGAAGTGGGAGCGTCATGACAGACCAGACCCAGGTTCAGGACCAGGCCGCGGGCGAGGCCACCGACGTGGCGCGCGGCGCCGAGAACCTGCCGGAGCCGCCCGCTCCGGCCGCGGAGCTCGCCGCGCTCGAAGACGTGGAGGAGGCGCTGCGCGACGTCGTGGACCCCGAGCTGGGGATCAACGTCGTCGATCTCGGCCTCGTCTACGACGTCCGCGTCGAGCCGGACAACAGCGCCACGGTGGACATGACGTTGACCTCGGCCGCGTGCCCGCTGACCGACGTGATCGAGGAGCAGGCCCGCTCCGCGCTCACCGGCGGTCCCGGCGGCGGCCTGGTCGACGACTTCCGCATCAACTGGGTGTGGATGCCGCCGTGGGGCCCGGAGAAGATCACCGAGGAGGGCCGGGAGCAGCTGCGCGCCCTCGGCTTCACCGTCTGACGGCGGTCTCCTGGCAGCTGGCCCCCGGTTCCCCGCGCGGGAGCCGGGGGCCGGTTCACGTCCGCGCCGTCCCGCGCCCGGGTGCCAGCGGTGCCCCGCCGCCGGGGCCGGCGCGGGGCGGTCCCTGGTCCGGCGCCGCGCGGCGCCCCGGGTCCTCCGGGTGGAGTTCGGTCGGCGTCGGCCGGGGCTCGCCGCGCAGCACGTCCACGTGCTCGGACCCGGGCCGCGACATCACCCAGCTGGAGCCCGTGAGGTCCTTGGCCCGGTGCTTGAGCGGCGCCAGCAGCCGCGAGGCCTCGTCGTAGCCGGCCACGGTGCTGCGGGTGCACACCAGCGTGGCCAACGACAGCGTCACCGGCACCCCGCCCGCTTCGCGCTCGGGGTCCAGCAGCAGTTCCGAGAGCGGCACCAGGTCGTCCAGGTCCGCCACCAGCAGGAAGTCGTCCCCGCCGACGTGCCCGACCCGCACCGAGGGCAGCGCGGTCGCCGCGTCGGTCAGCCCGCGCCCGACCGAGCGGATCAGGTCGTCCCCCGCGGAGAAGCCGACCTCGTCGTTGACGCTCTTGAACCCGTCGATGTCCAGCCAGCTCACCGCGAACACGTCACCGGCGGCGATGCGCCTGCCCACGTCCCGGGCGATGGCATCGCTGCCGGGCAGCCGGGTCAGCGGGTTCAGCGCGGCGGCCTCCTCCACCTTGAGATCGGCCATGCCGCGGATGAGGTGCCCGGCCCGCACCGCGCCCAGGCAGCGCCCCGCCTCGTCCACCACGATCGCGTCGTCGTACATCCGGTGCTGGTCGGAGCGGGTGACCAGGCCCAGCGCCTCGATGGCGGTGGTGGCGGTGGTGACCACCCGCGGTTCGTCGGCCAGCCGGGACGCCGCCCGTTGCGCGTGCAGCGCGTGCCCGTAGGGGCCGGTGACGGCGAGCAGGAAGCGGTTCCGGTCGATGGTGAACTGGGGCCGGTTCTGCTCGTCGACCAGCACCACTCCGCTGATCTCCGGGTGGTCGGCCAGCACGCCGCGCACCTCGTCGGCGGTGACCTCGACCGGCAGCACGGTGGCGGGGGAGAGGAACTCGGTGACCCTGGGCCCGGCGGCGAGGGTGCTCACCGGCTGCCCGGCGGGGTCGGTGATCTCGGCGGCCACCCCGGGCACGGTGATCGTCGTCGGCGGGCGGCGCGCGGGGGGCGCCAGCAGGTTGCCCTGCACCAGCCGGACTCCGGCGCGCCGCAGCGCGGACAGCTGCCGGTCGTCCTCCACCCCCTCGGCCACCAGGTCCGCCCCGGCGGCCTCGCAGAGGTGGCGGACCGATTCGAGGACGGCCCGGCGCGGCGCCGAGTCCGGCAGGCCCTCGACGACGCCGCGGTCCAGCTTCACCATGCCGGGCTCGACGTCGGCGATGAGCACCAGCGGGACGTCGCCCTCGCCGACCCCGTCGACGGCGATCTGGAAGCCCTGCTCCTTGAGCGCCCGGACCCCCGCGACCAGCTCGGCGGGGTCCAACCGGGCGAACGGCGGGCCGATCTCCAGGGTTACGTCGCGTTCGCGGCGGCCGACCTCGCGCAGCCGTTCGCGCAGCAGTTCCAGCCGGGGCAGGTCGTGGGCGACGGTGCCGCCGAAGACGTTCAGGTGCAGCGGCAGCAGCGTCTCGTGGTCGGCGGCGGCGCTGACGGCGGCGCGGGCGAGGCCCACGTCGAGCTCGGTGAGCCTGCGGTGCGCGGCGGCCTCCCGGAACAGGTCGCGCACGGTGCGGCCGGTGGGCCGGCAGAGGGCCTCGACCGCCACGACGGCACCGGTCTTGACGTTGATCAGGGGCTGGAACGCGAAGCGCACGTCGTCGACCAGGGCGAGCACGGGGTCGATGCTGCCCGCGCTCACGGCTCCCCACCGAGCGGGTTCACGACCTGTTCACCGGCATCTCAGCTGCTCCTCGCCTCCGGACGGCGGCCTTCCCGGATGCCAACCTAGCGCGCCCGACCGACTCCCAGCACCCGTCTCGACCGCGCGCTGTGGGCACCGCCACAGGGCCTCTGACGTGCGGTTCGCCCGGATCCGCCGGGGTATCGATTTCCCGGGCGCGGGGACGGGGCCCGTCGCCGCGAGCCCGCGAACGAGCGGGCGGTCAGCGGCCGCCGAAGCCGTGCTGCGCCTCGCCGGAACCGGGGCCGAAGCCGCCCGCCACCAGACCTCGCCGGACGGACCAGGGGGCGCGGCGGAACAGCGCCGTCATCACCGCCGCCGTCCGGACCGGGTCGTGATCGGCCGCGAGGAAGGCGGCCTGGTCCCGCTCCGGCATCTCGAAGAACACCTCGAAGAACTCCGGCACCAGGGCGGGCGGGAAGGACAGCAGGGCGCGCAGCGCGCGGCGGCGCAGCCCGTGCGTGGTCACCGCGCGGGGTGGCCAGAGGATCGACCGGGCCGCCTTCGACGCCTTCGCCGGATCCGCGCCGGGTCCGGAGCCGAGCCCCGCGCTCAGCGCCCCGGCCACCCACGGCGCCTGCCGCAGCGCCGCGGCGACGCTGAACCCGCTGGCCGGGTGCACGAGCCCGCCGGAGGCGCCGAAGGCCACCACCCGGCCCGGCGGCGGGACGGGATCGTCCACGGGGAAGCGCACCCGCTCCTCGACCGCGTCCTCGGGCGCGGTGATCCCCGCGGCGGCGAGCCGCCCGCGCAACCTGCGGCGCAGCAGCGTCAGCGGCAGCGCGGGGCGCCGGGCCAGCGAGGTCTCCTCCAGCAGCACCTGCCCGCCACCGAGGTGGACGCAGTACAGGAAGGTCGGCCAGCCGCCCCGGGTGTCGGGCGCCGGGCGCCAGTCCATGAACACCCCCGAGCGCCGGGGGCAGAGCGGTTCCGCGGCCTCCGCGTCGAGCACCACGCCCACCGCGGACTGCTGCGCCGGGGTGCGCTGCGGGCGCCCCCCGGACAGCACCCGGGCCGGCCCGCTGGCGTCCACGACCGCGGCCGCCGCCAGCCGCCTGCCGTCCTTGAGGTGCACCGTCGATCCGGTGGGCCCGTGCTCGGCTCCGACCACCCGGCCGGTGATGTCGTGCACGTCGGGCCGCCACAGGTGCTTCCACAGCGCCGTGTTGTCCAGCACCGCGTAGGGCCGCGCGAGCTCGTGGCAGGTGGTGCCCCAGGCCCGCATCGAGGAGCTCACCGCGGCCAGCGCCGAGCGCGGCACCGAGGCGGGCAGCTCGTCCAGCCAGGAGCCGTAGGTGTGCGCCCAGCCGCGGCGCGGCGCCGGGTCCACCACCGCGGCGGTCAGACCGGTGTCGGCGCACGCCGCGGCCACCGCCCGACCCGCCGGGCCCGCTCCTGCGATGAGCACGTCCACCACACCGGAATCAGATCACGCCGGATGCGGGTGCCGCTGCCTGGCCGGGCGCCGTTAACGTGCTGGGCATGCACAGCGATCCGCCGGTCGAGCGAAACTCCCGCCGCAGCGACGCGCTCCGCGCTGGGACGCCGCCGTCGGATCTGGCGGCGAGCCCGTTCCGCGCGGACCGGGACCGGGTGTCGAGCTCGGCGTTCTTCGGCCGCCTCGGGGGCGTCACCCAGGTCGTGAGCCCGGGCGGCTCCGGGATGCTGCTGCACAACCGGCTCACCCACAGCCTCAAGGTGGCGCAGGTGGCGCGCGCGATCGGTGAGCGGCTGCTGGCCGATCCGGACGCGGCGGCGGTGCTGGACGAGCTCGGCGGCTGCGACCTGGACGTGGTGGAGGCGGCCGGGCTGGGCCACGACCTCGGGCACCCGCCGTTCGGGCACCTCGGGGAGACGGTGCTGGACCGGATCGCGCGCCAGGACTTCGGGTTGATCGACGGCTTCGAGGGAAACGCCCAGACGTTCCGCATCGTCAGCTCCATCGACGTGCGGGGTGATCCGGGCGGGTCCGGGGACGGCCTGGACCTGACGGCGGCGGTGCGCGCCGCGCTGCTGAAGTACCCGTGGACCCGGCGGCACCGCCCGTCCCCGCACCCGCGCGACCTGCGGGTCCCGCCGC
This sequence comes from Saccharopolyspora antibiotica, assembly GCF_047200635.1. Lineage (NCBI taxonomy): Bacteria > Bacillati > Actinomycetota > Actinomycetes > Pseudonocardiales > Pseudonocardiaceae > Saccharopolyspora > Saccharopolyspora antibiotica. The sequence continues at coordinate 37,110 of NZ_JBJZOI010000006.1, forward strand.
GCGGCGCCTCCGAGCCCGACGACGCGCCCGGCACCGGGTCGGCGAAGTTCTCCTGCTACGTCACCGAGCTGGCCGACATGCGGGACTGCCGCTCGGCGTTCCGCGGCCGGGTGGAGAGCTGGCAGCAGACCGTCGAGGCCTCGGTGATGGACACCGCCGACGACATCGCGTACGCGATCCACGACCTCGAGGACTTCCACCGGGTCGGGATCCTCCAGCACCCGACCGTCTCCAACGAGCTCACCGAGTGGCTCGCGCACCAGGTGGCGCTGGCGAAGCTGGGCGACGGCGAGCTCACCGACACCGAGCACCTGCCCGGCCGCTCGCTGGAGCGGTTGCGCCGCAGGCTGCACGCGAAGGACTCCTGGATCGCCTCGGACGGGGCGTTCACCGCCGCCGTGCGGAAGGTGCAGGCGGAGCTGGTGACGAAGCTGCTGCAGATGCCGTTCGACCGGTCGAAGCAGGCCGAGCAGGCGGTGGCGGCGTTCTCCGGGGAGTGGACCCGCAGGCTCGTCGAGGGCGTGCGGGTGGAGCGGACGCCGACGGTGCGCTCCGGGCACGTCTCGCTGGGGCCCGAGCAGTGGCACGAGGTGCAGGTGCTCAAGTTCGTGCACCGCCGCTTCGTGCTGCAGCGCCCCGACCTGGCGCTGCACCAGCGCGGGCAGGACCGGCTGCTCACCAAGCTGGTCACGGCGCTGGACTCCTGGCTGATCGACCGCAGCGAGGCGGCGCGGTTGCCGCACCGGTTGCGGGACCTGTTCGATCGGGCGCGCCGCGAGTTCGACGAGCTGCGCGCGGCGGATCCGGCGGCGCTGCTGTCCACCGGCGGGGAGTCGCCCGGGGCCGCGGACCTGGAGCGCTGGGCCCGGGGCCGCGCGGTGATCGACTTCGTCGCCTCGCTCACCGACGACCAGGCCGCCTCGCTGCTGGAAGCCCTCTCCGGCCGCACCACGCGGCTGTTCTCCGAGATCTCCCTCTGACCGCTCGCGGGACGCCCGGCACGGGACGTGGGGGAGCGACCGCGACCGTGCTGTGATGGAGGTGTGCGAGGCAGGCAGCTGGCTGGTGGAGGCAGAGCCGTTCCGGTGCCACCGGAGCGGCTGGCGGGCTGGTTCGAGCGGTTCGCCGCCCGGCACGGCGGCGCGCTGCGCACCGGGCTCTCGGGCCGCCTGGTCGAGGTCACCGCCGTTGACGGCGCCACCGCGACGGTCGAGGTCCCGTTCGAGCCGCTGCCCGGCCCGCACGGGGAGTTCCCCGGACTCGCCGCCGATCCGCTGGTGCGGCACGCGCTGACCCCGCGGCGGATCGGGCTGGTGCTGGTGCGGCTGGGCGCGCACAGCGTCGGCATCGCCCGGGGCGGCGCGGTCGAGCGCTCCGCCACCGACCGGCACCTGGTGCAGGGGCGGAACAAGGCGGGCGGCCAGTCCCAGCAGCGCTTCGCCCGCCGCCGGGCGGGCCAGGCCCGCCGTTCGCTGGACTCCGCCGCCGACGAGGTGGCCCGGGTGCTGCTGCCCGAGCGCGACCGGCTCGACGCCGTGGTCCTCGGCGGTGACCGCCGCGCGCTGGAGGCGCTGCGCGCCGATCCCCGGCTGCGCGCGCTGCTCGCCGCCGCCGAGCCCCGGGTCCTCGACGTCCCCGAACCGCGCCGGGCCGTCCTCGACGAGGCCGCCGTGCGCGCGCTCGCCGTGGAGGTCCTGATCCGCGAACCCTGAGCTTCGCGCCCGGGGCCGGAGTGCGCGCCGGGCGGTGGCGGCCGACCGCTACACTGGGCGCGTGGTGAGCAAGCGCGAAGCGGACAGGTGGGCGGTGCCATCCCGCCTGCGGGGACCGCGCACGACCGTCTCCGCCGATTAGCGGACGTCCTTCCCGCCCGGCCTCGTCGCCGCCGCCGCGGTGCGGACGGGGCCGTGACCTCGCTCGACCACTACGTCTTCGGAGTCTTCCTTGATCTCTGCCTCGGGCCTCGAACTGCGCGCGGGCTCCCGCGTCCTGCTCTCCGGCGCCACGCTGCGCGTCCAGCCCGGCGACCGCATCGGCCTCGTCGGCCGCAACGGCGCGGGCAAGACCACCACCCTGCGAGTCCTGGCGGGGGAGGGCGAGCCCTACGGCGGTGATCTGATGCGCCGCGGCGAGCTCGGCTACCTGCCGCAGGACCCCCGCGAGGGCGACCTGTCCGTCGCCGCCAAGGACCGCGTGCTCTCCGCGCGCGGCCTCGACCAGCTGCTGCGCGACATGGAGAAGGCGCAGACGGCGATGGCGGAGCTGGCCGACGAGCGCCAGCGGGACAAGGCCATCAACCGCTACGGCAAGCTGGAGGAGCGGTTCGCCGCGCGCGGCGGGTACGCGGCTGAGAGCGAGGCCGGGCGCATCTGCTCCAACCTCGGCCTGGCCGACCGGGTGCTCAACCAGCCGCTGCAGACGCTCTCCGGCGGTCAGCGCCGCCGCGTCGAGCTCGCGCGCATCCTGTTCGCGGCCTCCGAGGCCGGTCCGGGCGGGCGGTCGGCCACGACGCTGCTGCTCGACGAGCCGACGAACCACCTGGACGCGGACTCCATCAACTGGCTCCGCGAGTTCCTGCGCTCCCACGACGGTGGGCTGGTGGTCATCAGCCACGACGTCGACCTGCTGGCCGACGTCGTGAACAAGGTCTGGTTCCTGGACGCGGTCCGCGGCGAGGCCGACGTCTACAACATGGACTGGAAGCGCTACCAGGAGGCGCGGGCCGCCGACGAGAAGCGGCGCCGCCGCGAGCGCGCGAACGCGGAGAAGAAGGCCTCCGCGCTGATGGCCCAGGCCGACAAGATGCGCGCCAAGGCCACCAAGGCCGTCGCCGCGCAGAACATGGCCCGCCGCGCGGAGAAGCTGGTCAACGACCTGGAGGACGAGCAGGTCGACGACAAGGTCGCCAAGATCCGCTTCCCCGACCCGGCACCGTGCGGGCGCACGCCGATGGCCGCGAGCGGGCTGTCGAAGTCCTACGGCTCGCTGGAGATCTTCAGCGGCGTGGACCTGGCGGTGGACCGCGGCTCCAAGGTCGTGGTGCTCGGGCTCAACGGCGCGGGCAAGACGACGCTGCTGCGCCTGCTCGGCGGCATCGAGGAGGCCGACGCGGGCGGGGTGGTCCCGGGACACGGGCTCCGGGTGGGCTACTTCGCCCAGGAGCACGAGACCCTGGACCACGAGGCGAGCGTCTGGTCGAACATCCGCAGCGCGGCCCCCGACACCCCCGAGCAGCAGCTGCGCACCCTGCTGGGCGCCTTCCTGTTCCGGGGCGAGCAGCTGGAGCAGCCCGCGGGCACGCTCTCCGGCGGCGAGAAGACGCGGCTGGCGCTGGCCGGCCTGGTCTCCAGCGCCGCCAACGTGCTGCTGCTCGACGAACCGACGAACAACCTGGACCCCGCGAGCCGCGAGCAGGTGCTCGACGCGCTGCGCAGCTTCACCGGAGCGGTGGTGCTGGTGACGCACGATCCCGGTGCCGTGGAGGCCCTGGAGCCGGAACGGGTGATCCTCTTGCCCGACGGCACCGAGGACCACTGGTCGGCTGATTACTTGGAGCTAGTGCAACTCGCCTGACGAGTGGTTTTTCCCACCTGGGCTGAGCGGTAACACGTCACTGCCTGCTGCGACGACCGGTCGCCCCTGGCGGCGAGCGGTGTTCGGTCTCTCTCCGTGATCAGTCTCTGACCAGCGAAAATGCCGTGGGATGGCGTTCTTCACCGCCGGATGTCGCGAGTTCGGTAGACCGAACGGTCGAGCGCATTCCGGTGATCGCAGCCCCGGGTTCTCAACCGTTGGGCGATCTTTTTGCATGATCGCCTGGCGTTTACGGCCGTCCTGTTCGATCATTGCGGCGACAGGGGTCGCGAGCGGCCCGACCTGTTCGGAGGGAAGGCGGGGACACGGTGGCTGACCTGAAGAAGGGTGCGCGAATCACAGGGAGCGCCCGGGACAAGCTTGCCAGTGACCTGAAGAAGAAGTACGAGAAGGGAGCGAGCATCCGCGCCCTCGCGGAGGCGACCGGGCGATCCTACGGGTTCGTGCACCGCGTCCTCAGCGAGTCCGGCGTTCAGCTGCGCGGACGTGGGGGTGCCACGCGGACCAAGAAGAAGTGACCTGGCGGGCATGATCGGTTCGATGCGGTCCGTTTCCGACCGGCGGGTAACGTCTCGCGCGGTTCCTGTCCGGTCAACGCAGAACTGATGGAGGCCCGCTTGGAGCAGTCGAGGATGGACGCCGACCTTCTGGACCGTGGCGGTGTGGGGCTCACGGTCCAGGGGCGGCGCGCCACCATCACGCTCGATCGCCCGGACAAGCTCAACGCGCAGACGCCCGCGACCTGGGCCGCCCTGCGCGAGATCGGCCACTTCCTCGACCCGCGGGTCCGGGTCGTGGTGGTGCGCGGAACGGGGCGCGCGTTCTCCGCCGGGCTGGACCGCAGGTTGTTCGGCGTCGAGGACGTGGACGGGGCGCCCGGACTGGTCGCCCTGGGGCAGCGCCCCACCGAGGAGGCCGACGCGGAGATCGCCTCGTTCCAGCAGGGCTTCAGCTGGCTGCGGGAACCGGACCGGGTCACCATCGCCGCGGTCCAGGGGCACGCCATCGGCGCGGGCTTCCAGCTCGCCCTGGCCTGCGACCTGCGGGTGCTCACCGAGGACGCGAAGCTGCGCATGGCGGAGACGGGGTTGGGCCTGGTGCCCGACCTCGGGGGAACTCTGCCCCTGGTGCGCGCGGTGGGCTACGCCCGCGCCGTGGAGATCTGCACGACCGGCCGGGACGTCCCGGCCGAGGAGGCGCTGCGCATCGGCCTGGCGAACCAGGTCGTCGCGGCCGACGACCTCGATTCCGCCGCGGACCAGCTGGCGGAGGCGGTCAGCGCTCCGCCGGAAGGCGCCGTGCGCGAGACGTTGGCGCTGCTGGCGCAGGCCGACGAGGCCGTCGACCCGGAGCAGCAGCTCGCGGCGGAGCGCGCCGCCCAGCTGCGGCGCATCGCCGAGCTCGCCGAGCTGCTCGGCCAGGGCTGACCGGCTCGGCACCCGAACTCGAAGCCGGTTCCGCGCTCCGCGGAACCGGCTTCGCCGCGTCCGGGGTCAGGTCAGGCCGGGGACGCGGGCGCCGTAGTGGGCCAGGTTGGCCTTGTTCGCCTCGTCCCCGCCGACCGTGTTCGCGCTGCGCCACACCGGCAGCCGCACGCCCTCCCGCTCGGCGGCGTCGTGCAGCTCCACCAGCAGCATGTTCCACAGGAAGGCGTTGGCCAGCGAGGACAGCGGCGCGGTGACCGGGTCCGCGACCGGATAGCTGGCGTCGCCACCGGGGACCAGCGTGTCCAGCACGATGCTCGCGCTCGCCGCCAGCGTGGTGCCCGCGCGCAGCGGCGCGTCCGCGCTCGCCCGCGGCGAGGTCACGGCGACGACCGGCGAGCCCGCCTCCACCGCGAGACCCGCGAGCTCCACCGGGTAGGGGTTGATCCCGGAGTTGGAGAACACCACCAGCGCGTCGGTGCCGCCGCGGAACCCGGCCTCCTCCAGGACCGTCCGGGCCAGCCCGCTGGTCCGTTCGGTCCGGGTGGAGGCCACCGCTCCGTGCAACGGCAGCAGGTCCGGGTGGTAGAGCGGGCGCACCGCCGCGAGCCCGCCCGCCCGGTAGTAGGACTCCATCACGCCGGCGAGCGAGTGCCCGGCCCCGGCGGTGAACACGAGGCCGTCGTCGCGCACGCGATCGAGCAGCGCCGCCGCGGCCGTCCGCAGCGCCGCCGCGTTGTGCTCACCGGTGCGGCGGAGGTGGGCGAGGGTCGGTTCGGCGTGGTGCGGGCCGGTCACGGCCGGTGTCGGCTCCGGTGCGGTGGCGGTGGCCTCGGTTCGGCCGGCGTCGAGATTGTCGGGCATGGGCGGACTCCTGGGTTGAACTGCGGAACCCTGCCGGTCTATACCAGTTCCGGGTGTGGCGGCAACCACCGCTTCCGCGCGGGGTGAGGCCGTGTTGATCGCGCTGCGGTGATCGCTCGCGCGCTAGAGTGGTTACTCTGCGGTGTCGGTCCGGCGTGGTCTCCGTCGGCGCCGGAGGGCACCGGAACACGTTCGAGGCACGATCAACAGGGGTTGCATGCCGCAGCGCACAAACCGTCGGGTCCAGCTCGCCGACGCCGCGATCGAGGTGCTGGCGCGGGAGGGCGGCCGCGGCCTGACCCACCGGGCCGTCGACCGCGAGGCCGGGTTCCCGGAGGGGACCACCAAGAACTACCACGCCAGCCGCGACTCCCTGTACGTCGCGGTCGCCCGGCGGATGGCCGACCAGCACACCGCCGCGATGCGCCGGTTGCGGGAGGGGATGCCGGAGGGGATCTCCGGTGCCGACCTGCGGGCGCTGTACCTGACGATGCTGCGCCGGATGGCGACCACGGCCCGCTCGCAGTTCCTCGCCCTGTTCGAGCTGCAGCTCGAGGGCGTGCGCAACCCGCAGGTCCGCGCGGCGCTGGGTGAGATGACCCTGGCCGGCGTGGACTCCGCCGTGACGATGCACGCCGCGGTGGGCGAGCCGATCTCCGCCCGGGGCGGTGGCCTGCTGGAGGCCGGGATGATGGGCGTGGCGATGTCGATGCTGAGCCTGCCCGACGACGTGGTGGGCCGGATCGGGTTCGGCGACGCCGAGCCGCTGGGCCGGTCGCTGCTGGCGATGGCCGCCGACGCCGAGCCCGCCGACGGGCTGCTGCGCGGTCAGGCCAGCTGATCGCTTCCGCGCGGACCGCTCCGCCCCCGGAGCGGTCCGCGCCGCTGATCTGCGGTTCTCCCGCCACCGCCCGCTCGGCGGCAGCGCTGCGAGAGCACAAGATCACGACAGGTAGTCTTCGTTCTCCGGTACCGCCGTCCGTCCGAGCCGAGCGGGTTGGCATCATGGCCGCGGCGTGTCCATGCGAGAACAGCTGATCGACTCCCGTGGGGTGCAACGAAGGCATGTCGAATCCGTCGCTGCAAGACGGCCCGGTCGAACCGCTGGCGGTCGTGTTCGCCCGCCTCGCCGACGTTCCGCTGGACCAGCTCGACAAGCTGATCGAGGTCACGAACTCCGCCTACGGCGAGCTGAACAAGATCCACGGCCACCCGTACTGGGGCGAGCTGGTGCTGCACCAGGGCGCGGCCGCGAAGGCGCTGCGGGAGGCGCGGGACTGCCTGGACGCGCTGCGCTCGGAGGCCGTCGGCGCCCGCAACACCGAACTCGGCGTCACCGTGGCCACCGCCGTGGTCGACGGGCAGCGGCACTACGCGACGAGCTCCGACGACAAGGCCGCGCTGGTGGAGAAGGTGCTGCGCCCGCCGAACGCGGGCGGGGCCGCGCACCTCTACGTCTGGGACCGGCCGTACGAGAGCGACGAGATCGCCGGGCCGTACCAGCAGCTGCGGGTCGTGACCGACCCGGAGGCCGAGGTCGGGGTGCTCAACTACACCGAGGAGTCCGAGGACGGCGAGCTCACCTCCTGGCACACCTGCAACCCGCGACCGCTGCCCGCGCCGCCGAAGCTGCGCTTCGACCTCGGCAGCGCCCTGCTGTTCCCGAGGGACTCGGTGCTGCCGTTCCGCGAGCTGCGCGCCGGGTTGCTGGAGCACGTCGTCGAGGGCGCGCGGCCGGGAGCGGTGCAGTGGCAGCAGGCCCGCTGGGGCGAGCACTGATCGTGCGGGCGGGCGCGGTCCGATCCGGTGGTGCGTAACGGTTCGGTACCCAGTCCGGCGGGGCTCCTGCGGCGCGGGCCGTGAAGCATTGACGAACCGCGTCCGGGGATGGTTCTTTCTCCTCACCTCAGGAGAAGGGGGGCCTCGTGGGCCGGAGATTCCTCGTCGCTCTGGTGGTGCTGGCCGGATTGCTGCTGCCGAACGCCGCGCTGGCGCAGCCCGCCGAGCCGGGGCGGGGTTCCGCGACGCTGCGGGTCGCGATGCCGCAGCAGATCGACTCGCTCAACCCGTTCCTCGGGTACTCGCTGGCCGCCACCGACCTGTTCCGGTTGATCTACCCGACGCTGACCACCTACTCGGCCGAGGACTTCTCCGTGACCCCCGAGCTGGCGGAGAGCTGGCAGGCCTCGCCCGACCGGCTGACCTGGACCTTCCGGATCCGGCCGGGCGTGCGGTGGACCGACGGGGCGCCGGTCACCGCCCGCGACGCCGCCTACACCTACGAGCGGATGATGCGCGATCCGGCGGCGGCCACCGCGAACGGCAACTTCGTGGAGAACTTCGAGTCCGTCTCCGCTCCGGACGAGGGCACGCTGGTGATCCGCACGAGGACGCCGCAGGCCACGATGCTCGCGATCGACGCGCCGATCGTGCCCGAGCACGTCTGGTCGAGGGTCCCGGACGTCGCCGCGTTCACCAACGACCGGATGCCGGTGGTCGGTTCGGGGCCGTTCGAGCTCGTCGAGCACGAACCGGAGCAGTACGTGACGCTGCGCGCGAACCCGCGGTACTGGCGGGGGCCGGCGCGGATCTCCGCCCTGCAGTTCGTGCAGTACAAGAACACCGACGCCTCGGTGCAGGCGCTGCGCAAGGGTGAGGTGGACGTCGCCCAGAAGCTGACCCCCGCCCAGTTCGACGCGCTCGCGGACGAACCCGGCATCACCCAGGTCCGGGGCCAGGGCAGGCGCTTCTTCGAGATGCTGATCAACCCGGGCGCGACGAACAGCGAGGGCGCGCCGATCGGCACCGGGCACCCGGCGCTGCGGGACGTGCGGGTGCGTCGCGCCATCGATCAGGCCCTGGACCGCGAGGCGCTGGTCGACCGGGTGCTCAACGGTTACGGGCAGGTCGGCGGGGGCTACCTGCCACCGATCTTCGAGGACTACCACTGGACGCCGCCGCACCCGCGCCGCTTCGACCTCGCCGCGGCGAACCGGCAGCTGGACGAGGCCGGGTACCCGCGCGGCCCGGGCGGGATCCGCCGCACCCCGCGCGGCGAGCCGCTGGAACTGCGCTTCATGCTGCACGGGAGCACCTCGGCGGACGCGCAGGTCGGCCAGTTCGTGAAGGGCTGGCTGGGCGATCTCGGCATCGCGGTGGAGCTCGAACCGGTCTCCGACAACCAGGTCAACGACCGCACCACCGCCGGGGACTTCGACCTGGCCATCTCCGGCTGGTCGGCGAACCCGGACCCGGACTACGTGCTGCGGTTGCAGACCTGCGGGGCGCGGCCCGACCCGGACGGCGGCGGCACGCCGGACTCGTTCCTGTGCGACCCGGTCTACGACGAGCTCTACGCACGCCAGCTCGGCGAGTTCGATCCAGCGAAGCGCGCGGAGCTGGTCCACCGGGCGCAGCAGCGCTTCCACGACCAGGCGACGTCCTCGGTGCTGTACTACCAGAACTCGCTGGAGGCGTACCGAGGTGACCGCTACAGCGGGTTCGCCACCCAGCCCGCGGCCGAGGGCGTCATCACCGGGCAGCAGGGCTTCTGGGGCTACTACGGAGCGCGACCGACCGCGCTGGCGCTGGCCTCGGAGGAGCCCGACTACGGCCGGGCGGCGCTCGTGCTGGCCTGCGTCGCGGTCATCGGGGGCGCGGTGATCTTCCTCGTGGTGCGGCACCGGCGGGCCACCGCCGACGAACGGGAGTGAGGCATGGCCGACCTGATGCCCGAGACCGGCACCGAGCACCGCGGCGGCGGGGGCTGGGCCGGGTACCTCGCGCGCAAGCTCGGTGGCGGACTGGTGAGCGTGTTCCTCGTGGCGGTGCTCGGGTTCTTCCTGTTCCGGGTCCTGCCCGGCGACCCGGTGCGCACCATGACCCGCGGCGCGCCGGTCTCGGCGGAGCAGCTCGACCAGCTCCGGGCGCGGTTCGGGCTGGACCAGCCGCTGTGGAAGCAGTTCGCCGACTTCCTCGGCGACCTGCTGCGCGGCGACCTCGGCACCTCCTACACCTACAGCAGGCCGGTGGCCGAGCTCATCGCGGAGCGGTTCTGGCCGACGGTGCTGCTGGCGGGGACGGCGACGGTGCTCGCGGTGGTGCTGGGCCTCTGGATCGGGACGCGGGCCGCCTGGCGGCGCGGCAGCACCTTCGACAAGACCTCCACCTCGATCGCGCTGACCCTGTGGTCGGTGCCGACGTTCTGGCTCGGGCTGATCGTGCTCATGGTCTTCGGCGTCGGAGTGGGCCCGATCCCGGGGCTGTTCCCGGTCGGCGGGATGTCGTCGCCGAGCACCCCGCCCGAGCTGGTCCCGCAGGTGCTGGACGTGGCGCGGCACCTGGTGCTGCCCGCGCTGACCATGGTCGCGGTGATCTACGCGCAGTACCTGATGGTGATGCGCTCCTCGCTGCTGGAGGAGATGGGCGCCGACTACCTCACCACCGCGCGGGCCAAGGGACTGCGGGAGGACCTGGTGCGGCGCAGGCACGCGGTGCCCAACGCGCTGCTGCCGACCGTCACGCTGATCTTCCTGCACCTCGGGTTGGTGGTCGGCGGGGCGATCACCGTGGAAACGGTGTTCTCGTGGCCCGGCCTCGGGCTGCTGACCTTCGAGGCGCTGCGGGTGCCGGACCTGCCGCTGCTGCAGGGCACCTTCATCGTGCTGGCGGGGAGCGTGATCGTGATGAACGTCGTGGCGGACCTGCTGTACCGCTTCCTGGACCCGAGGGTGCGTGCGGCATGACGGCGACCGGAGAGCGGGCCGCTCCCACTGCGAAGCAGCTGGTGCGGGCGCGGCGGCGGGCCGCGGCCGCGGAGTCCTGGCGGGTGTTCCGCGCCGACCGGGGCGGGCTCGCCGGGCTGGTGCTGCTGGTGCTCATCGCCGCGTTGGCCCTGCTCGCCCCGCTGCTGACCGACCAGACCGGGCTCGACGTCACGAAGGTGACCGAGGAGGGCCTGCAACCGCCGAGCGCCGAGCACTGGCTGGGCACCGACGAGTCGGGCCGCTCGGTGCTGCTGCTGACCTGGTGGGGCGCTCGGGTCTCGCTGCTGGTGGGGCTGGCGGCGGCGGTGCTGTCGGTGGTGATCGGCACCGTGGTGGGCGTGCTCGCGGCGCACTTCGGCGGCTGGACCTCGGCGGTGCTGATGCGCATCACGGACTTCTTCCTGGTGCTGCCCGCGCTCGTGCTGGCCATCGCGTTGTCCACGGTGCTGGCCAGGGGGCTGTCGACGATCGTGCTGGCGATCGGGGTGACCTCCTGGCCGACGACCGCCCGGCTGGTGCGGGCGCAGACGCTGACCGTCGAGGCCCGGCCCTACATCGAACGCGCGAAGGTGCTCGGCGGCGGGCACCGGCACGTCATCGCCAGGCACGTGCTGCCCGCGGTGCTGCCGCTGGTCTTCGCGAACACGACCCTGTCGGTGGCCAGCGCGATCATCATGGAGTCCACGCTGTCGTTCCTGGGGCTCGGCGATCCCAGCCGGGTGTCCTGGGGCTCGATGCTGAAGTCGGCGATGGACACCGGGGCGGTGACCGGCGGCGCCTGGTGGTACCTGCTGCCGCCCGGCGTCGGGATCGTGCTGGTGGTGCTGAGCTTCACGCTGTGCGGCCGGGCGTGGGAAGCGGTGTTCAACCCGAGGCTGCGGGGGAGTCGATGAGCCCGATCCTGACCTTGCGCGGGACCTCGATCTCGTACCGGGGCCCGGACGGCCCGGTGCCCGCGGTGCACGAGGTGGACCTGGAACTGGAGCCGGGGGACACCCTCGGCCTCGCGGGGGAGTCCGGTTGCGGGAAGACGACGCTGGCGATGTCGGTGCTGCGGCTGCTGCCGCGCTCGGCGGTGCTCGACGGGGACGTGCTGCTGGACGGGAAGGACGTCCGCTCGCTCAACTTCGGGCAGCTGCGCGCGGCCCGCTGGGCGACCGCGTCGGTGGTGTTCCAGGGCGCGATGCACGCGCTGAACCCGGTGCGCACCGTCGGCGCCCAGATCGCCGAGCCGATGCGGCTGCACGGCACCGGCGGGGACCTCGACGCCGGAGTGGCGGAGCTGCTGGAGTCGGTGGAGCTGCCCGCGAGCCGCGCCGGTGCCTACCCGCACGAGCTCTCCGGCGGGCAGAAGCAGCGGGTGATGATCGCGATGGCGCTGGCCTGCGAGCCGCGGCTGATCATCGCTGACGAGCCGACCACGGCGCTGGACGTGGTGGTGCAGGCGCAGGTGCTGGCGCTGCTGGGCAGGCTGGTCGCCGAGCGCGGCATCGCGCTGCTGATGATCAGCCACGATCTCTCGGTGCTGGCCGCCAGCTGCGCCCGGATCGCGGTGATGCACGAGGGCCGGATCGTCGAGCATGGGCCGTCCGGTCAGGTCATGGGTTCGCCGCGGCACCCGCACAGCCGGGTGCTGGCCGAGGCGTTCCCGACCGTGGGCGACCCGAGGTTCCGGCTGGTCGAGCCGTCCCCGGCTGCCCCGGGACGGGTGCTGCTGGCCGCCGAGGCCGTCGAGGTCACCTTCCCGGCCCGTTCCGGGCCGCCGGTGCGCGCGGTTCGCGGCGTGGACCTCGCGGTCGGGCAGGACGAGGTCGTGGCGCTGGTCGGGCAGTCCGGTTCCGGCAAGACCACCCTGGCCCGCACCCTGCTGGGCCTGCAGCGGCCCAGCTCGGGAGCGGTGCGCTTCGACGGCGCGCCGCTGCCCGCCAGCGGCGCGGGACTGCGCGACTACCGGCGCCGGGTGCAGCTGGTGCTCCAGGACCCGACCGGCGCGCTCAACCCCCGCCACACCGTCTACGAGGCGGTCGCCGAGGGCCTGCGCGTCCACGGCGACGTGGCCGACGAGGCCGCGAAGGTGACCGCGGCGCTGGAGGCCGCCGAGCTGCGGCCCGCCTCGACGTTCCTGTCCCGGTTCCCGCACGAGCTCTCCGGCGGGCAGCGCCAGCGCGTCGTCATCGCCGGGGCGCTGGTGCTCGCCCCGCAGGTGCTCGTCGCCGACGAGCCGGTCGCCTCGCTGGACGCGACGGTGCGGGGGGAGATCCTGGCCCTGCTGCTGCGGCTGCGGGTGGAGCGCGGCCTCTCGACCCTGGTCATCACGCACGACCTGGGGCTGGCGTGGAACATCGCCGACCGGGTGGCGGTGATGTACCGGGGCGAGATCGTCGAGCTCGGCCCCGTCGAGCAGGTGCTGCTCGATCCGCGGCACGAGTACACGAAGACGCTGCTGGCCGCCGTGCCGTCCCTGGAGCGCCGGCCGGGCTGACCGCCGCTCTCCAGGCCGAGCCGGTGGCTCGGGGCGGGGTGAGCTCAGCCGAGCTCGTCCACCACCGCCGGGTGGCCCGGTCGGTCGACGCGGATCACGTGATCGGCGAGCCGCTCGGGGCCCACCTCGGCGCTGTAGCGGTCGAAGGCGGGCAGCGTCCAGCGGTCCTCCTCGGCGGTGCGGCGGGCCAGCGAACCGCCCGGCAGCCACAGGTGCGCGGTCCGGTCGAAGGGCAGACCGGCGCCGAGCAGCAGCGGCCCGTCCACCAGCAGCACGCCCCGCTCCGGCAGGCGCACCCGCGCCAGCCTGGGGGAGCGGTCGGTCGCGGCGTCCCACAGCGCGGGCAGCACCGCGCCGGTGCCGTCCTCGGCGAGCGGGTCGAGCGCCTCGCGGCGCAGGCCGTCGAGGTCGAACCAGCTCTCGTAGTAGGAGTCCGGATCCGCGCGACCGCGCTCGAACCGCAGCGAGGCCGGGCGCACGTAACCGTCCATCCCGATCCGGACGACCTCCCGGCCCCGCACCCGCAGCGGTTCCACCAGCTCGTCGGCGACCCGGGCGGTGCCGGCGGCGGGAGCGCCGTCCACGGCGACCCGGACCCACCGCCGCCGCTCACCGTCGACGGCCTCGGCCAGCTCGTCCACCAGCTTTTCCGGAGTGATCGCCCGAACCCGCACCCCGCTGTTCTACCCGATCCGGAACCCGGCCCCCGGACGCGGCGGTGCTCAGCGCAGGGCGGGTTGGAGGATGCTGAGCGTGCGGGCCGCGGTGTCCAGTTCGGCGGTGACGCCGAGGGGAACCGTGCGCTGGGCGGGGCAGTGGCCGAAGCCGAGTTCCCACAGCACCGGGACGCCCAGGCCGCCGAGCAGGTCGCGCAGCACCGCCCGCACCTCCGCTGGCGGCCCGCAGCGGTGCCAGGAGCCGAGCGCGATCCCGCTGACCCGGTCGAACCAGCCCGCGCGCAGCAGCTGGGTCAGCGCCCGGTCCAACCGGTACGGGTCCTCGTCCACGTCCTCCAGCAGCGCGATCCCGCGATCGGGCGGGGTCGCGGCGTCCGGGGCGCCGAGCATGGCCGCGAGCAGGCTCAGGTTGCCGCCGCAGGTGATGCCCCGGGCGCGGCCGGGTACCAGGACCTCGGCGTCCCGCCGGGTCAGGATCGTCACCGATTCCGGGGCGAACAGGGTGCGCCGCAGGTGCTCGCGGGCGGGGGCGTCCTGGGTGAACGCGCCGGTGGAGATCATCGGTCCGAACACGGTGGCCACGCCGAGTCGCGAGCCGAAGGCGTCGTGCAGCGCCGTGGCGTCGCTGGACCCGGCGAACACCTTGTCCGGCGCCGCGCCCATCGCGGCCCAGTCGAGGTGGTCGAGGATCCGCATGGTGCCGTAGCCGCCCCGGGCGCACAGCACGCCGTCGATCTCCGGATCGCACCAGGCCCGCTGCAGGTCGGCCGCGCGGTCGGCATCGGAGCCGGCGAGGTAGCGCAGCCGGGGGTGGTGCTCGCGCACGTGCTTGCCGGGAACGACCCGCAGGTCCCAGTCGCGCAGCAGTTCCAGGCCGGCGTCGAGCTCCTCGGCGGGCACGGGGCCGGCGGGGGCGACGACGGCGACCGCGTCACCGGCTCGCAGTCGTCGCGGGCGACGTCGTTCACGGGGGGTCATGGCAACTCCGTCCGGGAGGCCGGCTCGTCGGGAGCCGCGCTGCGGCGGCAGGTGCAGAGCGTAGCGGGCCGGTGGTGATCGGGACCGCAGCTCGCGCTGGCGTGTTCGCGTTCGGCGAACAGCCCGCTGCGCGTCCGTCGGGCCCGCGCACCGCCCTCGCGGCTCACCTGTTCGACGGCGACGGCGCTGCTGAGGGGGTGTGCGCGATCCAACGGGGGACGGCTGCGCGAGCGGCGCCCCCGGTGGCCTACTGTCGAAGGTGCCATGGCTCGTGTCATCCACGTCTTCCGCCAGCCCGACCGGTTCGTCGCAGGGACCGTCGGGGAACCCGGCGAGCGCACCTTCTACCTCCAGGCGTCCGAGGACGTCCGGACGGTCAGCGTGCAGCTGGAGAAGCAGCAGGTCTCGGTCCTCGCGGAGCGGATCGGGGCGCTGCTGGAGGAGGTGCAGCGCCGCTTCGACGCGGAGCTGCCCGAAGCGCCGCCGGACGACCAGCTCGACACCGATCCGCTCACCGTCCCGGTGGAGGAGGAGTTCCGCGTCGGCACCATGGGCCTCGGCTGGGACGCCGAGACCGAGGCCGTCGTCGTCGAGCTGCTCGCGGTCACCGAGGAGGAGATCGACGAGTCGGTCGTCCTCGACGACACCGAGGAGGGGCCGGACGCGGTCCGCGTCTTCCTCAGCCCCGCCGACGCCCGCGCCTTCGCCGAGCGCGCCGAGCGGGTGCTCAACGCCGGCCGCAAGCCCTGCCCGCTGTGCGGGGAGCCGCTGGACCCGGAGGGGCACATCTGCCCCCGGCAGAACGGCTACCGCCGCTCGGAGGAGGACTAGCCGACCGTGCACCCCGACGATCCGGCCGTTCGCGAGGTCCTGGCACACGGCCGCATCGAGGTCGAGGGGCGCCTGGTCGAGGCCTCGAACGCCACCCTGTTCTGCACCGTCGAGCTGGACGGGAGCTCCGCCGAGTGCGTCTACAAGCCGGTGCGCGGTGAGCGGCCGCTGTGGGACTTCCCGGACGGCACCCTGGCGGGGCGCGAGGTCGGGTCGTACCTGGTCGCCGAGGCGCTGGGCTGGGACCTGATCCCGCCGACGCTGTTGCGGGACGGGCCGTTCGGGCCGGGCATGGTCCAGTTGTGGGTGGAGACCGAGGAAGGCTCCGACCTGGTGGACCTGGTGCCGCCCTCGCGGGTCCCGGAGGGGTGGCGCGCGGTGCTGCGCGCGCAGGACCACCGCGGCGACCCGGTGCTGCTGGCGCACTCCGACCACGAACGGCTGCGGCGGCTCGCGGTGCTCGACATCGTGATCAACAACGCCGACCGCAAGGGCGGGCACGTGCTGCACTCGCCGCGCGGCGAGGTGTTCGGCGTGGACCACGGCGTGAGCCTCAACGCGGAGAACAAGCTGCGCACGGTGCTGTGGGGGTGGATCGGCGAGCGGCTGCCGGAGGACGAGGTGGCGGAGCTGAGCCGGTTCCGCGCGCTGCTGGAGGGCGAGTTCCCCGCCCGGTTGGCCGAGCACATCACGCCGAAGGAGGTCCAGGCGCTGGTGGAGCGGGTCGACGCCCTGCTCGGCTCCGGGGAGTTCCCCGCTCCCTCCGGTGAGTGGCCCGCGATCCCCTGGCCCGCGTTCTAGGAGAACCAGTGGTGCCGCGGTCCCCGGATGGCCGATCCTGCTCCGGTGACCCGCTCGGACTTGTCGCGCGATCCGCTGCCGCGACGCGGCCGGACCGCGCTGCTGACCGGGGCGAGCAGGCGCGACGGCACCGGCTTCGCCATCGCCGCCCGGACGGCGGCCCCGGGCGCGAACGTTTCCTGCACCACCACGCCTTGCACGACGCCGCGCGGCCGTGGGGAGCCGACGACCTCGGCGCCGTCCGCGCCGCCATCGCCGCCCACCTGACCGGGACGGCGCGCGTCGCCGACGCGGCCGGGGACCTGGCCGACCCGGACGAACCGGCCCGGCTGGTGCGCCGGGTCGTCCCGGAGTTCGGCCGCCTCGACGTGCTGGTCCGCAACCACGCCGCAGCGGAGCCGACGGCGCGCTCGGCGAGCTGGACGCGGCGCTGCTGGACGGGCACCGGGCCGTCGACGCCCGCTCGGCGATCCTGCTGGCGCGGGAGTTCGCCGTCCGCCACGACGGCGCGTCCGGCGGTCGCGCGGTGTTCCTGACCTCCGGCCAGCGCACGGGACCGAGGCCCCGCGAGATCGCCTGCGCGGCGGCCGAGGGAGCGCTGGCCGAGACCACCTGGACCATCGCCGACCAGCTCGCCGACGCGGGCCTCACCGTGAACGCGGTGAACCCCGGGCCGGTGCGGACCGGCTACCTGACCCCGGAGCGCTGGTCCGAGCTCGGGCACACGTTCCCGTTCGGCCGCTGGGGCGAACCGGACGACCCGGCCCGGCTGATCGCCCGGCCGCGCACCGACGAGGCGCGCTGGATCACCGGCCAGGTGATCGGCTCGGAGGGCGGCTTCGCCCGCCACCGGCAGCGCTGAGCGATCAGTCCACCAGCGCCTGGTAGACCAGCTGGTGCAGCTGGGGGCGGATGGGGTGGGTGCTGGAGGGGATGAGCTGGGTGAAGAACTGCACCGTCAGCTCCTCCACCGGGTCCACCCAGAACGCCGTGCTCGCCAGGCCGCCCCAGGACAGCTCGCCGGGGCTGGAGATCACGCGGGAGGCGACGGGGTCCTCCACCACGGCGAAGCCGAGCCCGAAGCCCTTGCCCGCGTTGGAGACCTCGGAGAACGAGCCGTTCGCGATCTGGTCCAGGTGGGCGCCGCCGGGCAGGTGGTTGCGGCTCATGTAGCGCAGCGTGCGGTCGCCGAGCAGCCGGACCCCGTCGAGCTGCCCACCGCCGAGCAGCATCCCGGTGAAGCGGTGGTAGTCGTGCGCGGTGGACACCAGCCCGCCTCCGCCGGACAGGGCGCGCGGGGCGCCGTCGGCGGTGGGCGGGTTCTTCGGCGCGATCGCCTTGCCCGCGGCGTCCGCGACGTAGAGCGCGGCGAGCCGGTCCTTGTCCTGCGGCGGGACCGCGAAGCCGGTGTCGGTCATGCCCAGCGGCTCGAAGATCCGGGTGCGGAAGAACTCGTCGAGCCCCACCCCGGCGGCGACCTCCACGACGCGGCCGAGCACGTCGGTGGACACCCCGTAGTTCCACGCCGTGCCCGGCTCGAACAGGAGCGGCATGGCCGCGTAGTCGTCGCAGACCCCGGCGAGGTCCTGGTCCGGGGTGCCGAACTCGTAGCCGCCGAGCCGGTACATCTCGTCGACCGGGTGGGTCCGGGTGAAGCCGTAGGTCAGCCCGGCGGTGTGGGTGAGCAGGTGCCAGATCCGCACCGGCTCGACCGCGGGCCGGGTCTGCGGGGCGCGGGCCGGCCCGCCGGTGTAGACGCGCTGCTCGGCGAAGGAGGGGATGAACCGGGAGACCGGGTCGGTCAGCTCGAACGCGCCCTGCTCGTAGAGCATCATCGCCGCCACCGAGGTGATCGGCTTCGTCATCGAGTAGATCCGGAAGATCGTGTCCTGCTCGACGGGCGCACCGGTGGCCAGGTCGCGGACGCCGTGGCTGCTCAGGTGGGCGACGGTGCCGCGCCGGGCGATGAGCAGCTGCCAGCCGGGCAGCCTGCCGTCCGCCACGTACTCGGCGAAGTGGTCGTCGAGGCGCCGCAGGCGCTCGGGGTCGAAGCCTGCCTGGACGGGGTCGGTCTGCAACGCGCGCACTGGGGTCCTTCTCCTCTGCCGGGGCCAGCACCTTTCTACTCGCCGCCGCCCGCCCGGTGCCAAGCGCACCGCCCGCCGGCGGGGACCCGCTGGTGAGCCGGTGCCGGGGTCCCCGCCGCGGGGCAGCGCACCGGCCCGGGATCGATCCCCGGTGCTCCGCCTCCGCGAGGAGCCGCGGTGGCGCCGACCGGCCCGGTGCCCGGCGACCGCGGCGCGTTCGAGGAGGTGCTCCGGTGCGCTCGCGCGGATCACGTTGGCACGCGGGCGGTTCGTCCTCCGGGACGTGCTCGCCGCGGTGCTGGCGGGCGAGTAGCGTCGGACGGGTGACGAATTCTCGGACCCCACCTCCCGGACTGCCCAGCACGGCGGGCGAGCTGCGCGGCAGCGGGCACCTGCCGTGCGGCGTCAAGGACGAGGTGCGCCGCAACCTGCTCACCGCGCTGCGCTCGGGGAGTCCCCTGTGGCCGGGCATCGTCGGTTTCGAGCGGACGGTGCTGCCGCAGCTGGAGCGCGCTCTGATCGCGGGGCACGACGTGGTGCTGCTCGGCGAGCGCGGCCAGGGCAAGACCCGCCTGCTGCGCGGCCTGACGGCGCTGCTCGACGAGTGGACGCCGGTGATCCCCGGCTCCGAACTGGACGAGCACCCGCTGGAACCGATCACCCCGGCCTCGATCCGCCGCGCCGCCGAGGAGGGCGACGCGCTGCCGGTCGAGTGGCGCCACCGCGACGACCGCTACGTGGAGAAGCTGGCCACCCCGGACACCGCGGTCGGGGACCTCATCGGCGACGTCGACCCGGTGAAGGTGGCGGAGGGGCGCTCCCTCGGCGATCCGGAGACCATCCACTTCGGACTCGTTCCGCGCGCCCACCGCGGCATCGTGACCATCAACGAGCTGCCCGACCTGGCCGAGCGGATCCAGGTGGCGCTGCTGAACGTGATGGAGGAGCGGGACGTCCAGGTCCGCGGCTACAGCCTGCGGCTGCCGCTGGACGTGCTGCTGGTGGCCACCGCGAATCCCGAGGACTACACCAACCGCGGCCGGATCATCACCCCGCTCAAGGACCGCTTCGGCGCGGAGATCCGCACGCACTACCCGGTGGAGCTCGACGACGAGCTCTCGCTGATCCGGCAGGAGGCGCTGCTGGAGGCGGAGGTCGGCGATCACCTGCTGGAGGTGCTGGTGCGGTTCGTCCGGCACCTGCGCGAGTCCTCCGCGGTGGACCAGCGCTCCGGGGTCTCGGCCCGGTTCGCGATCGCGGCCGCCGAGACCGTGTCGGCGGCCGCGCTGCACCGCGCCGCGCTGACCGGCGAGTCCCCGGCCGTGGCGCGGCCGGTGGACCTGGACGCGGTGCCCGCGGTGCTGCGCGGGAAGCTGGAGTTCGAGGCGGGCGAGGAGGGGCGCGAGGACGAGATCCTCGCCTACCTGCTGCGCCGCTCGGTCGCCGACACCGCGCGCGGCCTGTTCGCCGGGCTGGACCTGCGCACCCTCATCGAGGCCGTCACCGGTGGGCACCCGGTCGCGACCGGTGAGCGCGTCGAGGGCAGCGACGTGCTGCGCGCGCTGCCGGAGCTGCCGGTGCTGCACCAGGTCGCCGAGCGGGTCGGCGTTCGCGCCGGCGACCCGCCGGGCCGCATCGCGAGCGCGGTGGAGCTGGCCCTGGAGGCGCTGTTCCTGGCGAAGAAGCTGAGCAAGGACACCGACGAGCAGCGATCGGTGTACGGCTGATGACCGGCGCCCGCCGCTACCGCTACGGCGCCTGGCACGGCGGCTCCGATCCGCTGCGCCCGCCGGTGGACCTGCGCAGCGCGCTGGACCAGATCGGCCGGGACGTGATGGAGGGCGCCTCCCCCCGTTCCGCGCTGGAGGAGCTGCTGCGCACCGGGACCTCCGGGACCAGCGGGCTCGACGAGCTCACCCGCAGGCTCTGGCAGCGGCGCGCCGAGCTCCAGCGCAGGCACAACCTGGACGGCACGGCGCAGCAGGTGCGCGAGCTGCTGGACCGCGCGCTCGACCACGAGCGGCGCGCCCTGGCCGCCGAGGAGGGGGAGGACGCGCGGTTCCGCGAGCTGCGGCTGGGGGCGCTGCCCCCGGACGCGGCCGGCTCGGTCCGCGAGCTCGCCGAGTACGACTGGCGCTCGGCCGAGGCGCGGGAGGAGTTCGAGGAGATCCAGCGGATGCTGGGCGAAGAACTCCTGGAGCAGCGCTTCCAGGGCATGAAGGAGGCCCTGCGCGAGACGACGCCCGAGGACGTTGAACGGGTCCGGGCGATGCTCTCCGACCTCTCGGACCTGCTCGCCGCGCACGCCCGCGGGGACACCGACGTGCCCGAGCGCTTCGACCGGTTCATGGCCGAGCACGGCGAGTTCTTCCCGGAGCACCCCCGCGACGTGGACGAGCTGGTCGACGCGCTGGCGGCCCGGTCGGCGGCGGCGCAGCGGATGCTGAACTCGATGAGCGAGCAGCAGCGCGCGGAGCTCGCCGAGCTGTCCGGCCAGGCCTTCGGCGATTCCCGGATCAGCGAGGCGTTGCAGCGGTTGGACGGCCAGCTGCGCTCGCTGCGGCCCGGTGAGGACTGGTCGGGCCGCGGCCGGTTCCGCGGCGATCAGCCGCTGGGATTGGCGGAGGCGACCGAGGCGATGGCCGAGCTGGGGGAGCTGGAGCAGCTCGCCGAGCAGCTGGGCCAGTCCTACCCGGGCGCGAGCCTGCAGGACATCGACCTGGAGGCGCTGGAGCGCCAGCTCGGCGAGCGCGCCGTGGTGGACGCGCGGCGGCTCGCCGAGATCGAGGAGCAGCTGCGCGGTCAGGGCCTGCTGCAACGCGCCCCGGACGGGAGCCTGCGGCTGAGCCCGCGCGCGATGCGCAGGCTCGGCGAGACCGCGCTGCGCTCGGTGATCTCGCAGCTGCGCTCCCGCACGGGAGAGCGGGACGCCGACCGGGCCGGGGCCGCCGGTGAGCTCACCGGCACCACCCGCCCGTGGGCGTACGGCGACACCGAGCCCTGGGACGTGGGCCGCACCGCGCGCAACGCGGTGCTGCGGCGCGCGGCGGCGGGTCCGGCGGCGCCCCGGCTGGACATCGAGGACCTGGAGATCGCCGAGACCGAGCAGCGCTCCCGGGCGGCGGTCGCGCTGTGCGTGGACACCTCCTGGTCGATGGTGCAGGACGGCCGCTGGGTGCCGATGAAGCGCACCGCGCTGGCGCTCAACCACCTGGTCGCGACCCGCTACCGCTCGGACGCGCTGCAACTGATCACCTTCGGCCGGCACGCGTCCGCGGTGGACGCGGGCGAGCTGACGGCGCTGGAGGGCACCTGGGAGCAGGGCACCAACCTGCATCACGCGCTGCTGCTCGCGGGCAGGCACGTGCGCAGGCACCCCGACGCGCAGCCGGTGGTGCTGGTGGTCACCGACGGCGAGCCGACCGCCCACCTGGAGCCCGACGGCGAGGCGGTGTTCCAGTACCCGCCCGCCCCGCGCACCCTGTCCGTCACGCTGTCCGAAGTGGACTCGTTGCACCGCCTGGGCGCGACGCTGAGCGTGTTCATGCTCGGCGAGGACCCGAGGCTGGCGGCCTTCGTGGACGTCGTGGCGCGCCGCGGCGGCGGCCGCGTGGTCGCGCCCTCGGCGGACGGCCTGGGAGCCGCCGTCGTCGGCGACTACCTGCGCGCGAAGCGGCGCCGCTAGCCGAGGATCGCCGCGGCGGTGGCGACGGCCTCGGGGAGGCTCCGACCAGGAGCGCGCCGAGGCCGTCGAAGTGCCCGCGCGGGTTCAGCGCCGTCGGTCCGGCCACGTCACCTCCGCCGTCGCCTCCGCTGCCGCCCGGCCCGGGGGACGTGCGCGAGGCGCGTTCCGGGGCTGCCTCGTCGTGCTCGCGCCGGATGACGCGGTGCGGGGTGGTCGTCCGAGGAACGGTCCTGAGGCGGAATCGATGGCCCGCCGAGAACGACCGCGCTAGCGCGGTCGGGAATCGCGTCGGCAGCCGCCGAGTGGGGGGCGATCCGGTCTGGTCGCGACCGTCGCTCGGTGCGCGGACCGCGAGGTGATCACCTGCCCGGCGGTGCGGACACCGCGGGGCAGGTGATCGGTGCTAGTTCTTGCCCGCGCCGACGAGGGTGCTCGCGGACTGCGCCTCTTCCTGGGCCAGGGACTTGCGCACCGCGTTGATCTGGCGGCGGCCCCAGCTCTCGGACAGGCCGTAGCGCCGGGCCAGCTCGGCGGGCTTGACCGGCTGCTCGGCCTCGATCGAGAGGCGGTAGTCGTGGCGGGCGGCGGAACGCTTGTCGCGGTCGCTCATCGGGTGGTCCGGGACCGGAGGCAGGGTGAGGGTGCGCTCGGAGTCGGACTCGTCGGAGCCCGCGGGCTCCGGGTCCGCGGCGGTGCCGGTGGCGTCGGAGACCTCCGCCTCCGCCGGGTGGGCCGGCTCGCCGTCGGCTTCCTCGGCGTCGGTGGCCGCCCCGCTCGCGGGCCGCTCGGCGGCCTCCTCCCGAGCTTCGGCCGGTGCCGCGGTGGCGGTCTCGACCTGGGCCAGGTCCAGCCGGACGGTCGACTCCTCGGGCTCACCGCCGCCGGTCTTCGCGGACGTCACCGGCGCGGCGTCCTCGGGGGCGGTCTTGGTCCGCTCCGGATCCGCGGCAGGTTCCCGCTCGGGGGCCTGCTCGGCGGTCGGCTGCTCGGTCGCCTCCGGCCGGGGCTCGGCGGGCGGGGGCTCGATCGCCGCGAGCTCGGCGGCCGACGGTTCCGGAGTCAGCTGCTCCGGGCCGGACGGCTCCGGGGTCGGCCGCTCCGCGCCGGTCTCCGCCGAAGCCGTGGCCGG
The DNA here is from genome assembly GCF_047200635.1 of Saccharopolyspora antibiotica. Classification (NCBI taxonomy): domain Bacteria; kingdom Bacillati; phylum Actinomycetota; class Actinomycetes; order Pseudonocardiales; family Pseudonocardiaceae; genus Saccharopolyspora; species Saccharopolyspora antibiotica. The sequence continues at coordinate 60,428 of NZ_JBJZOI010000006.1, forward strand.
CTCGGGCCGCTCCGCAGGGGCGGAGGCCGATTCCTCCTGGGGGGCGGGCACCTCGGCGTTCGCGCGGGCGTTCGCCCGCTGCTCCCGCTCGGCGCGGGCGGCGGCCTGGAGCGCGTTGGCGCGCCGGGTCCCGGGCGGGGCGAGGGTGCCGAGACCGGCGATCTCCTCGACCGGGATGTCGATGACCTGCTTGCGGAAGGCGTCGCTCGTGCTCCGGCGGTCGACCAGCCAGCGCAGCACCAGCAGGCCCGGCCGCAGCCGGAAGCCGCGCATCCCGTGCTTGGCCTCGTAGTCCGCACGCAGCTCCAGCAGCACCACGTCGAACACCGCGACCGCCGCGATCGGCAGCCCGGCGGCGACGATCTGCGCTTCCTGGCTCGGCTGGTGGATCCAGTTGATCCAGGAGCTGACCCCGGTGAACGCCCACATCAGTATCCGGCCGCGCACGGCCGAACGGCCGTTGATGGAGGAGCGGTAGGTCATCAGGGTGCACGCGAACGCGGCGCCGTCGAAGGTGGCGGGCACCAGCCAGGCCGACCAGTAGGTGAACCCGGCCATCGACTGCATCCCGTACTCGTGCAGGCCTACGAAGCTGGCGCCCCAGCCCATCACCGCGGCCATCGCCACGAAGATCAGCGCGGCGATCGACAACGAACGGCTGCCCCGGTCGCCAGGTCCGGGCCGCGCGGCCACCGGATCCTGCTCCGGGTCGCTGACCAGGGTTTCGCTGCTCGTGGCGGCGTCCTGCACGGGGTTTCCTCCAGATTCGCGTGACGGCACGCTCGGCAGTGCCGGATAGTAACTGGAGCCACACCCGTACGAGGGAGCGCCCGTCGTTTTTCGTTGCAGAGCGGCCCGATATGGATGCAATGCGCGGTTTTTTCGTGTGTGCAACCCGCTTTTCGGGTGTAACGATCTCATCCGGCGAAGCTGGAGATCACTTCCGGGTGCGCGTCCGCCCAGCGCGCCGCGGCCGCCTGCTCCTGGCCCTTCGGGGCGCTGTTGACCTCGTTCTCCAGCGAGGCCAACTGCTGGTCGTCCAGGTGGAACCGCTGCACCATGCCGGTCACCTGCGGGAAGTCCGCGCGGAAGCCCGCGCGGCCGACGGCGTGGATCTGCTCGGGCGGGCCCATGGCGCCCCTGGGGTCCGCCAGGTCCTTGATCGGGAACTTCGCGTAGGCCCAGTGCGGGTGCCACAGCGTCACCACGATCGGCTGGTGCGCGTCGACCGAGCGCTGCAACGAGGAGAGCATCGCCGTGGTCGAGGAGGTCTGCAGCACGTACTGACCGGTCAGCCCGTACGCCGGCATCACCTGGTCCCGCGTCACCCGGGTGAGCCCGGCCCCGGGGTCGATGCCGGTGATGGTGCCGCCGAACTCACCCGCGCGACCGCGCAGGTCCTCGATCGAGTTCACGTCGGTCAGGTAGTTCGGCACGGCGATGTTCAGCGTCGCCCGGTCGTACCAGACGCCGAGGTCCTCCAGCCGGTCGTGGTACTGGGCCCAGTAGTCGGCGTGGGTCTGCGGCAGCCAGGAGTCCAGGAACAGGTCGACGTTGCCCTGCGCGAGCCCGGCGTAGGTGGGTCCGGCCTCCAGCTCGGTCAGCCGCACCTGGTAGCCCTGCCGCTCGAGCACGACCTTGTAGAGGTTGCTCACCGCGATCGCCTCGTCCCAGGCGATGTAGCCGATGACGATCCGCTTCTCCTGCTGCCCGGTCTCCGGCGTCCGCCCGCCGCACCCGGCGGCGAGCAGCACCACTGCCGCCAGCAGCGCGAACAGCGCGGTCCAGCGCGATCTCCGCATGGCAGTCCCTTCTGCGCACGAGCCGCGTCACCCGGTGGCGCCGCGGGAGGTGGGGGAGCGGCCGCCCAGCGCGGCCGTGCTCCGGTCCAGGTAGACGGCGAGCACCACGACCGCGACGCCCGCCTCGAACCCGGCGCCGAGCTGCACCCGGGTGACCGCGGTGTAGACCTCGGCCCCCAGGCCCTCGGCACCGACCATTCCCGCGATGACCACCATGGACAGCGCGAGCATGATCACTTGGTTGATGCCGGCCATGATCGAGGGCAGCGCCAGCGGGAGCTGGATGCCGGTCAGGATGCGGTGCGGCGGTGCGCCGAACGCGGCCCCCGCCTCCACCACCTCGGTGTCGACCTGGCGGATCCCCAGCTCGGTCAGCCGCACCCCGGGCGGCAGCGCGAAGATCACCGTGGCGACCACCCCGGGGACCGCGCCGATGTTGAAGAAGAAGATGACCGGGATCAGGTACACGAACGCCGGCATCGTCTGCATCAGGTCCAGCACCGGGCGCACCCCCCGGCTCACCGCCCGGCTGCGCGCGGCCGCTACCCCGAGCGGGACCGCCAGGGCGATGGCGATCGCGCTCGCCACCAGCACCAGCGACAGGGTGAGCATCGCGGGGTCGAACTCCCGCATGCTCAGCACCAGGCCGAAGCCGAGCAGCGCGAACAGCGCGAACCGCCAGCCGCGCAGCCACCAGCCGAGCGCGGCCAGCAGCAGCACCAGCACCCAGGGCGGCGGCCACAGCAGCAGCGCCGCGAGCCCGTCCACCGCCGAGCGGATCACCAGGTCGATGAAGTCGAACAGCGGCCCGATGGTGTCGTTGAGCAGGTTGACCAGGGCCTGGAACCAGTCGCCGAGCGGGATCCTGGGCAGCTCAGCCATCACCGGCCTCCGCCCGCCCGGCCAGCGCGCGCAGCACCGCCTCCGGTTCCAGGACACCGATCAGCCCGCCCGCGTCATCGAGCACCGGGGTGGCGGGCCGCACCTCGGTCAACAGCTCCCGCAGGGTGCGGTGCCCGGCCACCGGCGCGGGCAGCGCGGCCGCGAGCTCCGCGATCCCGGCGGCACTCCCGGCGCGCTCGGCGGCGGCCAGGCCCAGCACGCCCAGCGGCCTGCGCTCCCGGTCGACCACCACCAGCCGATCCGCGCCCCCCTCGCGCAGCAGCCGCAGCGCCCGCTCCGGCGCGCAGTCGGCCTCCGCGCTGAGCACCGGCTCGGCCACCGCGGCCGCGGTGAGCACCCGGCTGCGGTCGACGTTCCGCACGAACCGGGCCACGTAGTCGTCGGCCGGTCGCCGCACGATCTCCGAAGGGGTGCCCAGCTGCACGATGCGGCCCTCCCGCATCACCGCGATCCGGTCGCCGAGGCGCACCGCCTCGTCGAGATCGTGGGTGATGAACACGATCGTCTTGCCCAGCTCGGCTTGCAGCCGCACCAGCTGGTCCTGGACCTCGCGCTTGATCAGCGGGTCCAGCGCGCTGAACGCCTCGTCCATCAGCAGCACTTCGGTGCCCGCCGCCAGCGCCCTGGCCAGCCCGACCCGCTGCCGCATCCCGCCGGAGAGCTGCCGGGGGTACCGCCGCTCCCAGCCGGTCAGCCCGACCAGCTCCAGCGCCTCGGCCGCGCGCTGCGCCACCTGCCGCGGCGGGAGGCGCTGGATCCGCGGTCCGTACTCGACGTTGTCCAGCACGCTGCGGTGCGGCAGCAGCGCGAAGTGCTGGAACACCATGCTCATCCGGCGCTGCCGCAGCTCGCGCAGCGCCCGTCCGCGCAGCGCGGTGACGTCCTCGGACCCCACCAGCACTCGCCCCTCGGTCGGCGTGAGCAGTCCGTTGAGCATCCGGATCAGCGTGGACTTGCCGGAACCGGACAGGCCCATCACCACGAACAGCTCCCCGGAGAGCACCTCGAAGGAGGCGTCCAGCACCGCCACCGTCGCGTCCCCGGTCCCGGGCTCGCCCGCCCTGGCGCGCCGCAGGGCCGACGTCGGCCGCGCGCCGAAGACCTTGCTGAGCCCGCTCGCCCGCACCGATGTCAACGCCTCGCCCCCTCCGCCCGCCGCGAGGATCGCGGTGGAGAACCGCGCGTGCCGGGAGACCCGCGCCTCCCCGCTGGGACGGTAGGGCGGTCCGGCGGGCCGCCGACATCGCCGAAAGTCCCGATCCCCACCGCTCTCACGATGTGTGCCGCGGAAGCACCGCCGGAGCGGGGACGATTAAGGTCGGGTGCATGCAACCCTGGTCGTCGGTCCCCGTGCCCCAGGTTCCGGGCACGCCTCACCCCCTCCGGCTCTACGACACCGCCGCCGGTGAGATCCGGGTCACCACCCCCGGCCCGGTGGCGCGGATGTACGTCTGCGGCATCACCCCCTACGACGCCACGCACCTCGGCCACGCCGCCACCTACCTGGCGTTCGACCTGGTGCACCGGCTGTGGCTGGACAACGGCCACGAGGTGCACTACGTGCAGAACGTGACCGACATCGACGACCCGCTGCTGGAGCGCGCCGACCGCGACGGCGAGGACTGGGTCGTGCTGGCCATGCGGGAGACCGCGCTGTTCCGGGAGGACATGAACGCGCTGCGGGTGCTGCCGCCGCAGGACTTCATCGGCGCGGTCGAGGCGATGCCGGAGATCATCGAGGCCGTCGGCAAGCTGCTGTCCTCGGGCGCCGCCTACCGGCTCGACGACGACGAGTACCCGGACGTCTACTACCGGCACGACGCGACCGGCCGGTTCGGCTCGGAGTCGCACTGCACCCCCGAGGAGATGGACCGGTTCTTCGCCGAGCGCGGCGGCGACCCGGAGCGACCGGGCAAGGAGCACCCGCTGGACGCGCTGCTGTGGCGGGCGGCCCGGCCGGGCGAGCCGTCCTGGGACTCCGAGCTCGGGCCGGGCCGCCCCGGCTGGCACCTGGAGTGCTCGGTGATCGCGCTCAACCGGCTGCGGATGAACTTCGACGTGCAGGGCGGCGGCTCCGACCTGGCGTTCCCGCACCACGAGTTCAGCGCCGCGCACGCCGAGGCGCTCACCGGCGAGCACCCCTTCGCGCGGCACTACTGCCACGCGGGCATGGTCGGGCTCGACGGCGAGAAGATGTCCAAGTCCAAGGGGAACCTGGTGTTCGTCTCGCGGCTGCGCGGTGACCGGGTGGACCCGATGGCGGTGCGGCTGGCGCTGCTCGACGCGCACTACCGCAGCGATCGCTCCTGGACCGCCGACGCGCTCACCGCGGGCACCGCCCGGCTCGCCCGCTGGCGGCAGGCGGTGGCGCTGGCCACCGGCCCGGCGGCGGGACCGGCGATCGACGAGCTGCGCGAACGGCTCGCCGACGACCTCGACACCGAGCGGGCCTTGCGGGCCGTCGACGCCTGGGTCGACGCGGCGCTGACCGGGACCGGCGAGGACGCCACCGCCCCCGGGGAGATCCGCACCGCGGTGGACGCCCTGCTCGGCGTGCGGCTCTGACCGGCGCGCGAGAACGCCCTCCGGATCACCGCGATCCGGAGGGCGTCGTGCTGTTCGGGGCCGGTCAGCCGGGGCCCGGGCCCAGCGGGCCCTTGCCCCCCGGGCCGCGGCGGCGCAGGTAGCGCTCGAACTCGGCCGCGATGGCGTCACCGCTGGTCTCGGTGAGCTTCACCTCGGCGTCGCCGCGCTCCTCCAGCGCCCGGACGTAGTTGCGGACGTCCTCGTCCTCCTCGGCCATCTCGCTGACGGTGGTCTCCCACTCCTCGGCCTGGTCGGGCAGGTTGCCCAGCGGGACCTCCAGGTCCAGGGCGTCCTCCACCCGGTGCAGCAGCGCGAGCGTCGCCTTCGGCGAGGGCGGCTGCGAGACGTAGTGCGGGACGGCGGCCCAGAAGGAGATCGCCGGGATGCCCGACTGCACGCACGAGTCCTGGAAGATCCCGACGATGCCCGTCGGCCCCTCGTAGGTCGAGCGCTCCAGCCCGTAGCGGGTCGCGGAGTCCGCGTCGTAGGCGGTGCCCGTCACCGGCACCGGCCGCGTGTGCGGGGAGTCCGCGAGCAGCGCGCCCAGCGACACCACCGTGCGCACGCCCGCCTGGTCGAGGTGCGACAGCAGTTCCGCGCAGAAGGCGTTCCAGCGCATGTTCGGCTCGATCCCGTGCACCAGCACCACGTCGTGCTGCGCGCCGGGAGGGCGGCACACCGACAGCCGCGTCGTCGGCCAGCTCACCTTGCGGGTCACCCCGTCCACCAGCTTCACCGTGGGCCGGGAGACCTGGAAGTCGTAGTACGGGTCCGGGTCGATCTCGGCCAGCGGTGAAGCGTCCCAGGTGAGTTCGAGGTGTTCGATCGCGGAGCTGGCGGCATCTCCCGCGTCGTTCCAGCCCTCGAAGCCGATGACAGCGATCGGGTCGGTCGGCCCGGCGGGTTTCCCTTCGCTCGACGTCCCCTCGGTCGGATTCCTCTCGTTCCGGTCCACCTGGTCTGCGGAGCGTGGTTCGCGATCGTTCACCGCGTCAGCCTACGACCTATCGCTGACACGAGCTCCCGACATCCCGGTAGCGATTCGGACGCGGCGGGGAGTCATCTGCCACGTCCCCTGTCAGCGGTCGGCGGGGCTTTGCTGTACTGGGGGGCGTGGCAGAGATGAGCACGCCGAGACCGGGGCGCGATGACTGACCGCCCCGACGCCGTCCTGTTCGACATGGACGGCACCCTGGTCGATTCCGAGAAGTTGTGGTCGATTTCCCTGACCGACTACGCGGCCTACCGCGGCGGCGAGCTCAGCGTCGCGACCCGCGAGTCGATGGTCGGGTCGAACATGACCACCAGCATGAGGATGCTGCTGGCCGACCTCGGGCTGCCCGAGGACCCGGCCGCCGTGGCCGAGGCCGCCGGCTGGGTGGAGGCGCGCAGCGCCGAGCTGTTCCGGCGCGGCCTGCCGTGGCGGCCCGGGGCGCGCGAGGCGCTGGCCCAGGTGCGGGAGCTGAGCATCCCGGCCGCCCTGGTGACCTCCACCATCCGCTCCCTGGCGGAGATCGCGCTCGACACCCTCGGGCGCGGGTCCTTCGAGGTCACGGTGTGCGGCGACGAGGTCGGCGGGCGCAACAAGCCCGACCCCGAGCCGTACCTGCGGGCGGCCCGGCTGCTCGACGTCGACCCGGTCCGCTGCGTGGCGGTGGAAGACTCGCCCACCGGGGTCGCCGCGGCAGTCGCTGCCGGCTGCACCGTGATCGCCGTGCCCTGCGAGGTCCCGCTGGAACCGGGGGAGCGCCGGGTGCTGCTGGACTCCCTGGAGTCGATGGACGTGGCGGGGCTCGGCGGGCTGCTTCCCGACGCCGTCGCCTGACCGGGTCCGGCGTCGGCGGGCCGCCCGCGGGATGCGAGGATCGCACCCCGTGAAGACCTTCGACGAGCTGTTCAGCGAGCTCCAGGAACGCGCCCGCACCCGCCCGGAGGGGTCGGCGACCGTCGCCGCCCTGGACGCCGGGGTGCACGCGCAGGGCAAGAAGGTCATCGAAGAGGCGGGCGAGGTGTGGCTCGCGGCCGAGCACGAGTCGGACGAGGCGCTGGCCGAGGAGATCTCGCAGCTGCTGTACCGCCTGCAGGTCGTGATGCTCGCCCGCGGCCTCAGCCCGGAGGACGTCTACCGGTACCTCTGAGCCCGGTTCGTCCGCTTCGTCCGATCATCGGTCGGATGAATCCGCACTCGGGCGCTCCACCGCGCTGATCGCTCCGCCATAATCGGGGTGATCTTGGAGCGATGAGGTGGGGGTGAGGGACATGGCCGTCGTGCAGCCGGGAGAGGCCGCTCCCCGTTGGGAACTGCTGGCGGGAATGCCGTGCTGGATCGAGCTGGCCACCACGGACGTGGAGGAGGCCTGCGCTTTCTACGCGGACCTGTTCGGCTGGGAGTACGAGACGCACCACGCGGGGGAGCCCGGCGAGCACGTCGTCGCCTCCCGGGACGGGTTCCCCGTCGCCAGCATCCGCCGCTCCGCGTCGGGGAACTCGGTGTGGCGGCTGTTCCTCGCCACCCAGGACGTCGACGAGACCATCGAGCAGGCCGAGTCGGAGGGCGCCGAGCTGGTGGTGCCCGCCTCGGACGTGCCCGGCCTCGGCCGCAAGGGCGTCCTCGTCGGCCCCTCCGACGCCGAGTTCGGGCTGCTCTCGCCCGCCGAGTCCTGGCAGTTCGACGTCGGCCTGCCGGGCACCCTGATGTGGGCGGAGCTCGTCACCATCAAGGCCCAGACCGCCGACAACTTCTTCCAGCGCCTGTTCGGCTACACCGCCGAGCAGTTCGGCGCCGAGAACCGCTCCAACTACTCGGTCTGGTACCTCGGCGACGAGTCCGTGCTGGCCAGGGTCAGCATGATCCGCGACTACATCACCCCCGACACCCGGCCGCACTGGCTGCTCTACCTGGGCGCCGACGCCCGGGAGGGCATCGACGAGCTGGTGCACCGGGCCATCGCGGCCGGGGCCCGCGTCCGGGTCGACCCCTACGGCTCCAGCATCGGGCGCGTCGCGGTGCTGCGGGATCCCACCGGGGCCCGGTTCGCCGTGGTCGACCCGACCCAGGCGAGCGACTGGTTCGACAGCGCGGCCAACTTCGACCCCTACGACGACTGAGCCCCCGGCTCCCGCCCGTGCCGCGGTGCGGGCGGCCGGGCGCGGTCGAGCCGGTCCCGGGCCAGCGGGCTCGCCGCTGGCGGGTACCTCGCCCGGCCGATCAGCGCTTCGTGATGAGCAGGGCTTGGGCGGAGCGGGCCACCGAGCCCGTCAGGTCGTGGACCTCGGAGGCGGCGACGCCGCCTCCGTCCGGGCCGATCGTGGTCTCGGCGTCGAGGCCCACCCACTCGCCCGCGGGCTCGCGGTGCAGGTGCACGGTGAGGTCGGTGTTCGCGTAGGACCAGTCGGCCATGCTCGCGCGGCCGGAGGCCCCGCTCGTCGAGTCCACGACCGCGAACAGCCGTTGCAGCGGGCTCGGCTCCTCCCCGGCGACGAGCGGGATCCGCTGGCGCGCCCACATCCGGGCCCGGCCCGGCTCGGCGCCCGGGCCCGCGCGCCACTCCATCGCCGCCGAGTAGCCGCGGTTCCAGCCGTCGATGCCGGGCACCTCCGGCCAGGACTCCGGATCGCCCAGCGGCGCCCGCTCGCCCCCGGCGACCGCCGCGCTGTCCCCGCGCACCATCCGCCAGGCGCGTGCCGTCGCGCAGGTGCGACCGCCCGCCGCGAGCTCGGCCGCCACCAGTTGCACCGAGCGTCCCGGCCGCAGCACCTCCCCGCGCACCTGGAGCTCGCCCACCGGTACCGGGCCGAGCACGTCCACCGACACCCGGCGGATCGCCGCGCCCGGGGTCGGCTCGCAGGCCTCCAGGGCCCGCACCAGCAGCGCCGAGACCGGCCCCAGGTGCTGCGCCCGGTCCGACCACGGCCCGGCCGTCGCCTCGGTCGCCCGGAACCCGCCCCCGCCCAGCGCCTCGTAGAACGCGGCTTCCTCCGCCACGGCGTGCCTCCTCGTCAGTCGGTGCGGTCCAGCAGTGATTCCGGCCCCGGGTCCGGCTCCGGCCAGCCCGGGTAGGGCGGGGGAGTGCCGCCGAACTCCGGGCACCGGGACCGGTGGTCGCAGTAGTCGCACAGCTTGCTGCGGTTCGGCCGGAAGTCACCGGTGCGCCCGGCGCGCAGGATCGCTTGCCAGATCGCCTCCAGCGTCCGCTCGAAGCGGCGCAGCTCGGCCTCGTCCGGCGCGTAGGCCAGCGACTGCTCGTCCGAGAGGTACATCAGCTGGAGGCGGCGCGGGATCTCGCCGCGGGTGCGCCACAGCACCAGCGCGTAGAACTTCATCTGGAACAGCGCCTTGGCCTCGCCGATCTCGCGGGGAGCCGCGCCCGTCTTGTAGTCGACCAGCCGGATCTCCCCGGTCGGGGCCACGTCCACCCGGTCGATGAACCCGCGCAGCAGCAGACCGGAGTCCAGCTCGGTCTCCACCCGCAGCTCGCAGGCCTCCGGTTCCAGGCGGCTCGGGTCCTCCAGCGCGAAGTACGAGTCCAGCAGCCGCGTCGCCGACTTCAGCCAGGTGCCCAGCTCCGGGTCCTCCGGGCCGTCGAACAGCGCCTCCAGCTCCGGTTGCCCGGCGCGCAGCTCCTCCCAGGCCGGTTCCAGCAGCTCCCGCGCGTGCTCGGCGTCCCGCTGCGCGGCGGGCAGCGCGAACAGCCGCTCCAGCACGGAGTGCACCACGGTGCCGCGCACCTGGGCGCGCGTCGGCGTCTCCGGCAGCCGGTCCACCGCGCGGAAGCGGTACAGCAGGGGGCACTGCTTGAAGTCCCCCGCGCGGGAGGGCGACAGCGCCGGGCGCCGCCTGCCCGCTGCCGGGTCGCCCGCCCCGGCGAGCGCCGTGCGGGATCCGTCGCTGGTCCGGGCCGGTTCCACCATGCCCCGCACCTTAGATCAGCCCTCCGACGGAATCGGCGGGCGTGGCGGATCACCGGGTGCTCACGCCGCCCGCTCTACGCTGTGGGCCATGTCCGCCACCTCAGCCCGCGGCCGCCCCGCTCACCCGGACCACGGCCTGCTGCTGGGCCGGGTGGCGGGCGTGCCGGTGCTGCTGTCGCCGTCGTGGTGGGTAGGCGCCGCGTTCATCGTGCTGCTCTACACCCCGCTGGTCACCCGGATCCTGCCCGAGGCCGGGGTGTGGACCAGCGCGTTCCTCGCCGCGGTGTGCACGGTGCTGCTGGCGGTCTCGGTGCTGCTGCACGAGCTCGGGCACTGCCTGGTGGCGCTGCGGCTGGGGTTGCCGGTGCGGCGGGTGCGGCTGTTCCTGCTCGGCGGGGTCTCCGAGATCAGCCGGGACCCGGCGACGCCGTCCCAGGAGGGTCTGGTCGCCGCCGCGGGGCCCGCGGTCTCGGTGCTGCTGGCCGCCGTCACCGGTGCCGGCTGGCTCGCGATGGATCCGGACGGGGTGCTCTGGCTCCTCGTCGCGCAGACCTGCGTGGTCAACCTCGCGGTGGCCGTGTTCAACCTGCTGCCGGGGCTGCCGCTGGACGGGGGCCGGATGCTGCGCTCGGCGCTGTGGGCCCTGACCGGGCGCAGGCGGACGGGCACGACGGCGGGCGTCGTCGGGGCCGGGCTGGTCGCCGCCGGGTTGCTCGTGTGGGCGCTGGCCGGACTGCTGCAGGACGTCGACGACCAGTGGCTGCGGTTGCTGGCCTGCGTGTTCATGGTGTGGTTCGTCATCGCGGGCGCCACCGCCGAGCACGCCGCCGAGCAGCGCCGCGGCAGGCCGGTCGGGGTCTCCCTCGCGGAGGTGATGCGCCCGGTGCTGCAACTGCCCGCGGAGAGCCCGGTGAGCGATGCGCTGGTGGCCGCGGCCGGGCGCGGGGTGGTGCTGGTGCGCGCCGACGGAGTCGCGGTCGGCCTGCTCGACCAGTCCGCCGCCGAACGGCTCGCCACCCGCTCCCCGCGCGATCCGGCCGAGCGCGCCGCCGAGCCGGTCGAGCCGGACACCATCCTGGTGCGGGGAGAGCCGGGCGAAGCCGTCCTGGAACGGGTGCGTACCGTACTCGCCTGGCAGTTCCTCGTCATCGACACCGACGGCAGGCCCTGCGGAGTGCTGCGGCGGGAGGACCTGCGCAGCGCGCTCCGCGCCCGCAACCGCGAACGGTGAGCACGGGCGGGGCGCCGCCGCCCCCCGCCGAGCGCCTCGGAGCACCGGCGGGATCGTCTTGCCGAACGCGCACATGGAGGCCTGCACACGTGAGCACCGTCAGCGGTGAGTTCCAGCCCGGCGACCGGGTCCAGCTGACCGATCCGAAGGGCAGGCACTACACCGTCGTGCTGGAGACCGGCGGCGAGTACCACACCCACCGCGGCGCGCTGGCGCACGACGAGCTCATCGGCCGCCCCGAGGGCTCGGTGGTCACCTCGGCGGGCGGCACGTCGTTCCTGGCGGTGCGGCCGCTGCTGTCCGACTACGTGCTGTCCATGCCGCGCGGGGCGCAGGTCATCTACCCGAAGGACGCCGCGCAGATCCTCATGTGGGGCGACATCCGCCCCGGCGCCCGCGTGCTGGAGGCCGGTGCCGGTTCCGGTGCCCTCACCTGCTCGCTGCTGCGCGCGGTGGGGGAGCGGGGCAGCGTCGTCTCCTACGAGATCCGCGAGGACCACGCCGAGCACGCCGAGCGCAACGTGCGCAAGTTCCACGGCGAGCTGCCGGAGAACTGGACGCTCCGGGTCCGCGATCTCGCCGAGTACGACGAGGGCCAGGTGGACCGCGTCGTGCTGGACATGCTCTCGCCGTGGGACGTGCTGGACACGGTGTTCGCGAACCTCATCCCCGGCGGGGTGCTCGTCGTCTACGTGGCGACCACGACGCAGCTGTCGCGGGTCACCGAGGCGCTGCGCGAGCAGCAGTGCTGGACCGAGCCGCAGGCCTGGGAGACGCTGATCCGTCCCTGGCACGTGGTCGGCCTGGCCGTCCGCCCCGAGCACCGCATGGTCGCGCACACGGCGTTCCTGCTGGTCACCCGGCGCCTCGCCGATGGAGTGACCCCGCCGCGGCCCCAGCGCCGCCCCAGCAAGGGCTGAGCGCGCCTCCGCCCGGGCCAGGCGCCGCGGGAGGTTCCCGGCAGGTGGAGGGGTGGCGCGGCCGCCACCCCTCCCGGGCTCACTGGCCGAGCTTGCAGATCTTCCACTCGCCGTCCTCGACGGTGAGGACGATGTTCTGGTCCACCGGCATGGTGGCGCCGCCCAGGGTGTAGCTGCCGTCCAGCTCGGCGCGGGCCTGCTCGCCCTCGGCGGTGACCCGGCCCAGCCGCACCTGGTACTGGCCGCTGGAGAGCTGCTGGAACTGCTGTTCGAGCTCGCCGCGGTTGGCCTCGCACAGCTGCCCGGACAGCGAGCCGAAGTCGCCCGCGTTGACCTTGTCCACGAGGTCCTGGGCCACCGGGCGCGGTTCACCGGGGTCGGCTCCGCCGCCGAACAGGAAGATCCCGCCCACGACACCACCGGCCACGACGAGCACGCCCACGCCGCCGAGGATCCACGGCAGCGGCGAGCGGCGACGGGGTTCCTGCTGCTCGGTGCTGTCCTGGGTCCACGCGCCCGCGGCGAACTCCCCGCCCCAGTCCGGGGCGGGCGGGTGGCCGAACTGCTGTCCGAACTGCTGCTGGCCGAACGGGTCCTGGCCGGGGTGCGCGGGGAACGGGTGCTGCCCCGGCTGCGCGGGCACGCCGGTGATGGGGCCCTGCGGCCAGCCCGCGTGCTGGTTCCCGTAGAACGCGGGCTGCTGCTGCGGTGGCGGGGCCGATGCCCCGTCCGCCGGATCCCCGGCGGGTCGCTGCCCCCACCCGCCCGGTCCGGGCTGCTGCGGCGGATAGGTCATGGGATGTTCCTCCCCCAAGTTCTGCTTGCCTGCCGCACCGGGTGCGGTCGCCCTCTGTCTCGGCGGAGCAAGTAGACCAGAACGCGCGCGGGCCTTGGTCAGGAGTGGACCTATCGCCCGGATCACCCTCGCGAGGTCGGCGGGTGAGATAGCCGACATGAGGATCTCGCCGGAGGACGTTTCGGCCGCACCGCCGCGGTGTTGTTCCAAATGATGGGAGAAGTCGGACACGCCAGGGCCGCATCGCGCCGCGACGACACCCGGTTGTCAGGTCAGCGACACCCGGATGCCGAGGATCGGCACCGAACGCGGTGGCGCCGCGAGAACCCGTGGTCGTGCGGCCGGGTTCGGCGACCGCCGCACCGGCCCCGGGGCACCGAATGGACCATGATCGTGAACGCACCGTGTTCACCGTCCACTCCCACCACGCCCGGGCCGCGCGCCGCAGGCCGCCCGAGTCATGGGTATTCGCCGAATTTTGTGGCACGCTGACGGATCCGGCGGGCCAATCACGACGCCGCCGTCGTCGGTGATCGCCGGTACCGTGGTGGTACGAGCACGGGAGGAGGGTGCCGATATGCAGCACGACCGTCCCGGCAGCCGGCCTGAGGAGGGCGGCGAGCAGCAGCCCGGCGGGCAAGCCGAGCTCAACAGCCAGATTCGTCTGCTCCAGGACGAAGTGGCGTTGCTGCGCCGAAAGCTCAACGAGTCCCCCCAACAGGCCCGGTTGCTGGAGAAGCGGCTGGCCGAGGCATCCGAACGGGTGAGCCAGCTCACCGAACGGAACGCCAAACTCACCGAGACCCTGAAGGAAGCGCGCGGCCAGCTCACGGCCCTGCGCGAGGAGGTCGACCGCCTCGCCCAACCTCCGAGCGGCTACGGGACCTTCCTGCGCCAGTTCGAGGACGGCACGGTCGACGTGTTCACCTCCGGCCGCAAGATGCGGGTCGCCGTCTCGCCGAACGTGGAGCTCGACGAGCTCAAGCTGGGCCAGTCGGTCCGGCTCAACGAGGCGCTCACGGTGGTGGAGGCCGGTTCCTTCGAGCAGATCGGCGAGGTCTGCACCTTCCGGGAAATCCTGCCCCCCGGCCTGACCGAAGGTCCCGACGGCCTCAGCCGCGCGCTGGTGCTGGGCCACACGGACGAGGAGCGCGTCGTCTGGCTGACCGGTCCGCTGGTGGACGCCGGGCTGAAGTCCGGTGACTCCGTGCTGGTCGACAGCAAGGCGGGCTACGCCTACGACACGGTGCCCAAGGCCGAGGTCGAGGACCTCGTGCTCGAGGAGGTCCCGGACGTCGGCTACCTGGACATCGGCGGTCTGAGCGGTCAGATCGAGCAGATCCGGGACGCGGTGGAGCTGCCGTTCCTGCACTCCGAGCTCTACGTGCAGTACCAGCTGCAACCGCCCAAGGGCGTGCTGCTGTACGGGCCGCCCGGGTGCGGCAAGACGCTCATCGCCAAGGCGGTGGCCAACTCGCTGGCCAAGAAGGTCGCCGCCGCGCGCGGGGACGACGACGGTCAGGCGAAGTCCTACTTCCTGAACATCAAGGGTCCCGAACTGCTGAACAAGTTCGTGGGCGAGACGGAGCGGCACATCCGGCTGATCTTCCAGCGCGCCAGGGAGAAGGCCTCGGAGGGCACTCCGGTCATCGTGTTCTTCGACGAGATGGACTCGATCTTCCGCACCCGCGGCAGCGGGGTGTCCTCGGACGTCGAGACGACGATCGTGCCCCAGCTGCTGTCGGAGATCGACGGCGTCGAGGGCTTGGAGAACGTCATCGTCATCGGCGCCTCGAACCGCGAGGACATGATCGACCCCGCGATCCTGCGGCCCGGCAGGCTCGACGTGAAGATCAAGATCGAGCGCCCGGACGCCGAATCGGCCAAGGACATCTTCTCCAAGTACCTCACCGACGCGCTGCCGGTCCACGAGGAGGACCTGCTCGAGTTCGGCGGTGACAAGGCGGCCTGCATCGACGCGATGATCCAGACCACCGTGGAGCGGATGTACGCCGAGACCGACGAGAACCGGTTCCTGGAGGTCACCTACGCCAACGGGGACAAGGAGGTCCTGTACTTCAAGGACTTCAACTCCGGCGCGATGATCCAGAACATCGTGGACCGCTCGAAGAAGGCCGCGATCAAGTCGGTCCTCGACACCGGGCAGCCCGGCCTGCGGGTGCAGCACCTGCAGGACGCGATCATCGACGAGTTCGCCGAGAACGAGGACCTCCCCAACACCACCAACCCGGACGACTGGGCGCGGATCTCGGGCAAGAAGGGCGAGCGGATCGTCTACATCCGGACCCTGGTCAGCGGCAAGAACCAGGAGTCGGGCCGGGCGATCGACACGGCCACCAACACCGGCCAGTACCTGTAGAACGAGGTGGTTCCGCGGCGGGCACCGGTCTCCCGGGCCCGCCGCGGAACTCGTTCGGGGCCGGGCGCCCCGCCGAGTGTCGATCCCCGCGGGCAGCGATTAGGTTCGCAGCATGATCTCCACGCCGCCCCCGGGCCGGTTCGGGCTGGGCCTCGCCGCGCTCGGCCGCCCCGCCTACATCAACGTCGGCAGCACCGGCGCGCTGCCCGCGCACCGCACCGCCGAGGCGATGCGGGAGCACACCGCCCTGGTCCTCGACGCGGCCTTCGCCCGCGGCATCCGGTGGGTCGATGCCGCCCGGTCCTACGGCAGCGCGGAGGAGTTCCTGGCCGGCTGGCTCGCCGAGCGCGGCCACGGCGACGTCACCGTCTCCAGTAAGTGGGGTTACGCCTACGTCGCGGAGTGGCGCATCGAGACCGAGGTGCACGAGGTCAAGGAGCACTCGGTGGAGCGGTTGCGCGAGCAGTGGGCGCAGACCCGCGAGCTGCTCGGCGACCGGGTGGACCTCTACCAGGTGCACTCCCTGACCCCGGAGAGCCCGCTGTTCGACGACCTGGCGCTGCAGCACGAGCTGGCCCGGCTCCGCGACTCCGGAGTCCGGCTGGGCTTCTCCACCAGCGGCGCGGCGCAGGCCGTGGCGGTGGAGCGGGCCTGGGAGCTGGAGATCGGCGGCAGGCAGCTGTTCAGCGCCGTGCAGTCGACCTGGAACTCGCTGGAACCCTCGGCCGGCCGGGTGCTCGCCGAGGTCCACCACGGCGGCTGGCAGGTGCTGGTGAAGGAGTCGCTGGCCAACGGCAGGCTCGCCGTCGACCCGCCGGAGCTGCTGACCCGGGTCGCCCGGCGGCGCGGTGCCACGCCCGACGCGGTCGCGCTGGCGCACGTGCTGGCCCAGCCGTGGGCGGACGTGGTGCTGATCGGGCCCGCCGACGTCGCGCAGCTGGACTCGAACCTGGCGGCCGCCGAGGTCGAGCTCGACCTGGCCGACCTCGAGGCGCTGGCCGCCCTCGCCAGGGATCCCGCGACCTACTGGGGCGAGCGCGCCGCGCTGCCGTGGCGCTGAGCCCGCTCAGGCCTCCTGGCGGGTGAACCACTCCTGGATGAACTGCCGGCTGTCGGCAGCGAACGGCCACTCCGGGTCGGCGACCCGCTCGCGCAGCTCGGCCAGCGGCATCCACCAGCCGTCGGCGACCTCCTCCGGCTGGTGGACGAGCGGGCCGTCCCAGCGCACCTCGTAGACGAAGCCGTGGTGGCGGATCGAACCCCGCTCGAACACCGAGCGGAACCGGAACTCCAGCGGAACGCCCCGGACCCCCAGCTCCTCCGCGAGCTCCCGCTCCGCGCAGCTCCCGGGCAGCTCGCCCGCCGCCACCACCCCGCCCGCGAAGCAGTCGTGCGCCCCGGGGTTGACGTCCTTGTGCTCGGTGCGCCGGTGCACGTAGGCGGCGGTGCCGTCGCCGGAGCGCACCAGGATCGAGGTGGCCGCGTGCCACAGCCCCTCCTGCCGCATCCGCCAGCGCGGCGCGGAGCCCACCGGTTCGCCAGCCTCGTCGTACACCGCCACCAGTTCGTCCCGAGCGCTCACGCCGGCCATCCTCGCAGAGCTCCCGCCCGGAGTCCCGGGGAATCCGGTCCCCCCGTTCGCCGGAACGGGGGTGCCGCCGGGCGAGGGGTGGAACCCGCCAGTCGGGAAACTCCGCACCGCGCCGCAGAACCCGTAGGCTTCCAGGTATGCGGCGGATCATGGGAACCGAAGTGGAGTACGGCATCGTCGTGCCCGGCGACTCGACGGCGAACCCGGTGCTGACCTCCACCCACATCGTGCTGGCCTACGCGGCCGCGGCCGACATCCCGCGCGCCCGCCGCGCGCGCTGGGACTACGAGGTGGAGTCGCCGCTGCGCGACGCCCGCGGCTTCGACCTGGGCGCGGCCGCCCCGCAGAGCAACGGCAACGACAGCGACGATCTCGGCGCGGCCAACGTCATCCTCACCAACGGTGCCCGGCTCTACGTCGACCACGCCCACCCGGAGTACTCCGCGCCCGAGGTGACCAACCCGCGGGACGCCGTCATCTGGGACAAGGCGGGCGAGCGGGTCATGGAGGAGGCCGCCATCAAGGCCGCCAGCGTGCCCGGCACCACGCAGATGCAGCTCTACAAGAACAACGTCGACGGCAAGGGCGCCAGCTACGGCACCCACGAGAACTACCTGATGTCCCGGGACACCCCGTTCACCGCGGTCATCGCCGGTCTCACGCCGTTCTTCGCGTCCCGCCAGGTCATCTGCGGCTCCGGGAGGGTCGGCATCGGGCAGGCCGGGGAGAAGCCCGGCTTCCAGCTCTCGCAGCGATCCGACTACGTCGAGGTCGAGGTCGGGTTGGAGACCACGCTCAAGCGCGGCATCATCAACACCCGCGACGAGCCCCACGCCGACGCGGACAAGTATCGCAGGCTGCACGTCATCATCGGTGACGCCAACCTGGCCGAGACCTCCACCTACCTGAAGGTGGGCACCACCGCGCTGGTGCTGGACATGATCGAGGCCGGGACGCGCTTCGACGACCTCAAGCCGGTGGACCCGGTGCGGGCCGTGCACCTGATCAGCCACGACCCGACGCTGCGGCAGACCGTGGAGCTCGTCGACGGACGCCGCTTCACCGGCCTGGACCTGCAGCGGGAGTACCACGAGCGGGCCGCGCGGCACGTGGCCGAGCACGGCGGGGACCAGGCCGCCAGGGAGGTCCTGGACACCTGGGGCGAGGTGCTCGACCTGCTCGGCGGCGATCCGATGGACTGCGCGGACCGGCTCGACTGGCCCGCGAAGCTGCGGCTGCTGGAGAACTACCGGAGCCGGGGCAACCTCGGCTGGGCCGCCCCCAAGCTGCACATGATCGACCTGCAGTACTCGGACGTGCGGATGGACAAGGGCCTCTACAACAGGCTGGTCACGCGCGGCTCGATGCGGCGGCTCGTCACCGAGGACGAGGTGCGCGCCGCGGTGACCGACCCGCCCGAGGACACCAGGGCCTACTTCCGGGGCCGCTGCCTGGAGCGCTACCCGGCGGCCGTGGCGGCGGCCTCCTGGGACTCCGTCATCTTCGACCTGGGCCGGGAGTCGCTGGTGCGCATCCCGACGCTGGAGCCGTTGCGCGGCACCCGGGCGCACGTGGGCGAGCTGCTCGACGCCGCAGCCAGCGCGGAAGAGCTGGTCGACTCGCTGACCCGGGGCTGACCTGCACCGGAGTCGGTGCGCGCCCCGTCGCCGGGCCGGGCTGGGAGATCGCAACAATGCCCGCTCGGCTGTGGGCGAACAGGGGTTCTGCTAGGTACTGTTCCTGGCAGGGTGCCGTTGTTCGGCGACCGCTCGAACGCTCCGGCATCCGGTCGGACAACCACCGGGAGGTTGAGATGTCCCAGGAAAAGGTCCAGCGACCCGACGGCGGCGAGGGAGACGAGGAATCCGGACCCGAAGCCGCCGGTCAGGAACGTCGCGAGAAGCTCGGCGAGGACGTCGACGCCATCCTGGACGAGATCGACGACGTCCTGGAGGAGAACGCCGAGGACTTCGTCCGCGCCTACGTCCAGAAGGGCGGCCAGTAGGAGCCGGCGCGGCCGCCGGGCTCGCGCTCGGCCCGGCGGCCTCCGCCACGCGGACGCGGACGATCATCGCTCCGGCGGGCGATCTTGATTAGAGTTGCGGCACGGCCCCGTTCTCGGGGCCTGCCCCGATACCGGCCCCGCCGCCGAGGCGGCGAGGCAGTCCTTCGAAGCAGGAGACGATGTCGCCGATGGATTCCAGCGCGGCTCGGAACTTTCCGGGTCAGGCCCTGCCCGCCGCCTACCTCACCTCCGGGTCCTCGTCGTTCACCGACTTCCTCCAGGCCACCGCGCCCGAGCTGCTGCCGGGCAACCGGACCGTGCCCCAGGGCGTCGTCGAGGCGCCGCACGGCACCACGATCGTCGCGCTGACCTTCCGGGGCGGCGTCCTGCTGGCGGGCGACCGGCGCGCGACGATGGGCAACCTCATCGCCCAGCGCGACATGGACAAGCTCTACGTCACCGACTCCTACTCGGCCGTCGGCATCGCGGGCACCGCAGGCATCGCGCTGGAGATGGTTCGGCTCTACGCGATCGAGCTGGAGCACTACGAGAAGCTCGAAGGCGTTCCGCTCTCGCTGGACGGCAAGGCGAACAAGCTGGCCACCATGCTGCGCGGCAACCTGCAGGGCGCGATGGCGGGCCTGGCGGTGCTGCCGCTGTTCATCGGCTTCGACACCGCGGCCGCCGACCCGGAGCGGGCCGGCCGGATCATCTCCTACGACATCACCGGCGGGCGCTACGGCGAATCGGGCGGCTATCACGCGGTGGGTTCGGGTTCCACCTTCGCCAAGTCGGCGCTGAAGAAGCGGCACGACCCCGACGCCGACGCGGATTCCGCGGTGCGCAACGCGATCGAGTCGCTCTACGACGCCGCCGACGACGACACCGCCACCGGCGGGCCGGACATCTCCCGGCGGATCTTCCCGACCGTCGTGACCATCACGGCGGAGGAGGGCGCGGTCCGGCTCGACGAGCAGCGCGCCGCCGAGATCACCGAGCAGGTCGTGCAGGGCCGGATGGAGAACCCGGGCGGCTGACGCCGCGTTCCCCACCGCCGTTCCCCGCCGAGCACGGCCGCCCCCGCCGCGGCCGGACGATTCGACCCAGGAGTGCACAGCCGTGACGATGCCGTTCTACACCTCGCCCGAGCAGCTCATGCGGGAGCGCTCCGAGCTGGCCCGCAAGGGGATCGCCCGCGGGCGCAGCGTCGTGGTGCTCAAGTACGCGGGAGGCGTGCTGTTCGTGGCGGAGAACCCCTCCACCACGCTGCACAAGGTCTCCGAGATCTACGACCGGATCGGGTTCGCCGCCGTCGGTCGCTACAGCGAGTTCGAGAGCCTGCGGGTCGCGGGGGTCCGCATCGCGGACTTCCGCGGCTACTCCTACGACCGCCGCGACGTCACCGGCCGGTCCCTGGCCAACACCTACGCCCAGCACCTCGGCTCGATCTTCACCGAGCAGATCAAGCCGTTCGAGGTGGAGATCTGCGTGGCCGAGGTCGGGACGAGCGCCGAGAGCGACCAGCTGTACCGGCTCACCTACGACGGTTCGATCGTGGACGAACCGCAGTACGTGGTGATGGGCGGCCAGGCCGACGCGATCAGCTCGGCGCTGAAGGACTCCTTCGCCGAGGGCGTGGAGCTCGGTCCCGCCGTGGAGCTCTCGGTGCGCGCGCTGGCCGCGGGCGGCGAGAGCTCCAGGGAACTGGGCAACAAGCAGCTGGAGGTCGCGGTCCTGGACCGCGGGCGACCGCACCGCACCTTCCGCCGGATCTCCGGGGCGGCCCTGGAAGCGCTGCTGCCGAAGCCGGAGGCCGCCGAGTCCGAGGCGGAGTCCGACGGCGGGGACGACGGCGCGAAGGAGTAGCCGCTCAGGCGCGCTCGGGGCGGTACACGCTGAGCGCGTCCTCGTGCGCGGCGAACCGGAAGCGGTGGCCCAGCGGCCCGATCTCGCCGTCGGTGGCCACCGCCACGGCGGGCCCGCGCACCACCACGTCGAGGAACCGGTGGTCCCGCTGCACGTAGGTGCGGCTGCGGTGCAGGGTGCCGCTCAGCGCGGCGACCACGAAGCGCAGCCGGGACCAGGGCAGGTCCGCGCGCACGTAGCGGACGTCCAGCAGCCCGCCGTCCAGCCGGGGCCGCCAGGACGGCGCGAAGCCGCGCGGCGCGTAGGAACCGTTGCCGACGAACAGCACCCACACCTGCCGCCGCACGCCGTTGAGGTCCACCTCCAGCGGCCGCGACTCGTGCAGCACCCGCACCAGCGCCGCCGCTCCGGCGGGCCACTTGCCCCAGCGCCCGGTCCACTCCTCCCGGAACCGCACCATGTCCGGGTAACCGCCGATGCTGGCGGTGTTGAGGAACCAGCGGGGCGGGTGGTCATCCGCGTTCACCCCGCCCAGGTCCACGCGCACCGCGCTGCCGCGGTCCACGGCCTCGGCCACCGCGTCGGAATCGTCCAGGCCCGCGTCCCTGGCGAAGTGGTTGAGGGTGCCCGCCGAGAGCACCGCGAGCGGGAGTCCCCGCCGGGTGGCCAGCGCGGCGACCGAGGCCACGGTGCCGTCGCCACCCGCGACGCCCAGCGCGCGCACCGCATCGCCCTCGCCGTCCAGCACCTCCTCCAGCTCGTCCACCGCGTCCCCGTCCGGCCGCGTGCGCACGACCTTCGCGGCGGGCCAGCGGGTGCTCACCCAGTGCTCGGGATCGAAGGTGCCGTCGCCGGACTTCGGGTTGACCAGCACCAGGACGCCGTCGCCCTCGCTCAGCGCGGGAGCGGCGGTGGGGCTGCGCACCGACGCGGGCTGGTACGGGCGCAGCGGCCACCAGCGGCGGGTCGCCCACGCCAGGCCCGCGCCGAGCGCTCCACCGCAGAGCACGTCGGTGGGCCAGTGCACCCCGGTGTGCACCCGGGAGTAGCCGACGGCCGCGGCGATCGGCGCGACCGCCAGGCCCAGCGCCGGTGATTCCATCGCCACGGCCGTCGCGAAGGCGGCGGCCGAGGCGGCGTGGCCGGACGGGAAGGACGACGAGCGCGGCGGATCGCTGAACCTGCGGTGCCGGGGGAGCAGGTGCGCGGCGGGACGCCTGCGCGGGAACAACGGCTTGCCCAGCAGGTTCGTCGTGGCGCTGGCGGCACCGATGGCCGCGAGCCCGCGCAGCGCCGCGCGGCGCGGTGCGCCCTTGCGGGTGCTCAGCGCCGCCGCGAGCGCCAGCCACAGCGCGCTGTGGTTCGCGGCCGTGCTCAGCGCCTTCAACCCGGGATCCGCGAGCGACCGCGGTAGATCCGCGCTGCGTCGCGCCAGTTCGCGGTCCACGACATCGGCCTTGCGGGTGATCTCGACTCGCCGTCGGTGCACGCCCCGCACGTTACCGATGCCCGAACGGCGGACCGCCGACGGCCGCCGCAGCGCCTACTGTGGAGACATGCAGCGGCGGATCTTCGGCATCGAAACCGAGTTCGGGGTCACCTGCACCTTCCACGGGCAGCGTCGGCTCTCCCCGGACGAGGTGGCCAGGTACCTGTTCCGGCGGGTCGTGTCCTGGGGGCGTTCCTCGAACGTGTTCCTGCGCAACGGGGCTCGTCTCTACCTCGACGTCGGGTCGCACCCGGAGTACGCCACGGCGGAGTGCGACGACCTGACCCAGCTGGTCACCCACGACAAGGCGGGGGAGCGGATCCTGGAGGACCTGCTCGTCGACGCCGAGCGCCGCCTGGCGGACGAGGGCATCGGCGGCGACATCTTCCTGTTCAAGAACAACACCGACTCGGCGGGCAACTCCTACGGCTGCCACGAGAACTACCTGGTCGGACGTTCCGGGGAGTTCTCCCGGATCGCGGACGTGCTGCTGCCGTTCCTGGTGACCCGCCAGCTGATCTGCGGGGCGGGCAAGGTGCTGCAGACCCCGCGCGGGGCGGTGTACTGCCTGTCCCAGCGCGCCGAGCACATCTGGGAGGGCGTCTCCAGCGCCACCACCCGCTCCCGGCCCATCATCAACACCCGGGACGAGCCGCACGCGGACGCGGAGCGCTACCGCAGGCTGCACGTGATCGTGGGCGACTCGAACATGTCCGAGGTGACCACGCTGCTCAAGGTCGGCACCGCGCACCTGGTGCTGGAGATGATCGAGAGCGGGGTGCAGTTCCGCGACTTCAGCCTGGACAACCCGATCCGGGCGATCCGCGAGATCAGCCACGACCTCACCGGCAGGCGGACGGTGCGCCTGGCGGGCGGCCGGGAGGCCTCGGCCCTGGACATCCAGCGCGAGTACCACAGCCGGGCGGTGGACCACGTGGCCCGCCGCGGTTCCGATCCGATGTCGGAGCGGATCCTGGACCTGTGGGGCCGCGCGCTCGACGCGGTGGAGGCGCAGGACTACTCCTCGATCGACCGCGAGGTGGACTGGGCGATCAAGCTGCGGCTGCTGGAGCGGTACCGCACCAAGCACGGCCTGGAGCTGTCCAGCCCGCGGATCGCGCAGCTCGACCTCGCCTACCACGACATCCGGCGCGGCCGGGGCCTGTTCGACATGCTGCAGCGCAAGGACCTGGTCGACCGGGCCACCGAGGACGGCGAGATCGAGGCGGCCAAGGACACGCCCCCGCAGAGCACCCGGGCCAAGTTGCGCGGGGACTTCATCGCCGCGGCGCAGGCGGCCGGACGGGACTTCACGGTGGACTGGGTGCACCTCAAGCTCAACGACCAGGCCCAGCGCACCGTCCTGTGCAAGGACCCGTTCCGGGCGGTGGACGAGCGCGTGGAGCGGCTCATCGGTTCGTTGTAGCTGGCGCGGCCGGGTGGCCACACGTTCCGGTGAAGCACGCCCCGAGAACCCCGAATCGAACGAACGTTCGGATAGGGTGGGTGGTGGTGTCGAGCCGAGAGGACCACGTCATGATCACCCAGCCGAAGTTCGCCGTGCTCTACGTCGCCGACCAGGAGCGCGCGCTGGAGTTCTTCTCCGGCACGCTCGGGTTCGAGGTGCTCACCGACGTCCGGTACGGGGACGACGCCCGCTGGCTGGAGGTGCGTCCACCGGGCGCGAGCACCTACCTGGTTCTCGCGTCCGGCGAGCCTGGGCTCGCGGAGCGGATCCGGGCGCAACGCGGGCCGATGAGCACCGTCTGGTTCGACTGCGAGGACCTGGACGCGACCTTCGTCGAGCTGAGCGCCAAGGGCGTGTCGTTCTCGGTGGAGCCCCGGGCCGCGCCCTGGGATCCCGGCGGGACGACCCGGTGGGCGCAGTTCACCGACCCGGAGGGCACCGTCTACGGCCTCAGCTCGGGAGGCGGCTGAACGACTGTCCGCGCACCGGCGACGTCGCCGTCCTCGCGCCCGGCAGGCCGAGAATTCGAGGCGGTACCGGTCGGCGAAAGCGCCGCTGGTGCGACGTGGAGTCGGGTCGGCGGGCCGGTCGGCGGGCGGCGCGGTCAGCGCAGCGGGTGCTGGCCGGTGGGGCGGATGATCAGCTCGTTGACGTCGACCGACTCGGGTTGGGTCAGCGCGTAGAGCGCGGCCTCCGCGACGTCCTCGGCGCGCAGCTTGGGGCGCTCGGCCTGCTCCGGGGTGTTCATCCCGGTCTCCACCAGGCCGGGTTGCAGCAGCGTGACGCGGACTCCGGTGCCGACGCACTCGGCGCGGATGTTCTGCGCCATGCCGGTCACTGCCCACTTGGTCGCGGAGTAGAGGTTGCCCGGCCGGATGCCGCGGCCCGCCGCTGATCCGGTCAACAGCAGGTGTCCCCGGTGCCGCACGAGCGCGGGCAGCGCCGCCCGGGCGGTGAGCGCCGTCCCGTGCACGTTGGTCAGCACCATGTCGCGCCACTCCTCGGGGGCGGCGCCACCGGAGCCGAGGAACGAGGTGGCGGTGCTCAGCCCGGCGTTGGCGAGGACGGCGTCGAGCCGGCCGAAGTGGGCTTCGACGCTGTCCACGGCCGAGCTGATCTGCGACCACTCGGTGATGTCGCAGGGAAGGGCGAGCGCGGTGCCGATGCCGAGCTCCTGTTCGAGCGGGAGCAACGACTCGGCGGACCGGGCGACCAGGGCGAGCCGGTAGCCGGCGCGGGCGGCAGCCCGCGCGGTCGCCGCGCCGATCCCGCGGGACGCGCCGGTGATGAGCAGTACCGGAGCTGCCATGCCCGCAGTCTACGAGCGAGCGGGGAGCGTGGAACTACTTCGTGATGGCGAGGGTGTCAGTGACGAGTGAAATCAACGTCACCGCGGCGGAGCGGGGCCGGGCGGTGCGGCCACGCGGCCGCACCGCGCGCGGGCGCGGACCACCGAGACGTCCCGTGCCCGAAAGACCTGATCAACTGTGATGGAGCTAGAGTTCAAAAGTGGCCACTGCGCGTGCTGAACGCTTGGTGAACCTGGTGCTGTGCCTGCTCTCGACGCGCCAGTACCTGACGGCGGAGCGAATCAGGGGAATCGTCCCGGGGTACACCGACGCGCCCAATGACGAGGCGTTCTTCCGGACCTTCGAGCGGGACAAGTCCGAGCTGCGGGACCTGGGGGTGCCCCTGGAGACCGGGCGGAACTCCGCCTTCGACTCCGTCGACGGGTACCGGATCGCCCGGCGGGACTACGAGCTCGGTGACATCGGGCTCGAACCGGACGAGGCGGCGGCCGTGGCGCTGGCCCTGCGGCTGTGGGACTCCCCGGAGCTCACCGGTGCGGCCCGGGGCGCGCTGCTGAAGCTGCGAGCGGCCGGGGTGGACGTGGACGACCGGGCGGCCGGGGCGATCGAACCGAAGGTGCGCACCAGCGAGCCCGCGTTCCCGGCGCTGCTCGGGGCGGTGCAGGCCGGCCGGGTCGTGACGTTCGACTACCGGCGGCCGAGCGCGGCGCAGTCGCAGCGGCGCACCGTGGAGCCGTGGGGCGTGGTCGCGTGGCGCGGCCGCTGGTACCTGGTGGGGCACGACCGGGACCGCGGGGCTCCGCGCTGCTTCCGGCTCTCCCGGGTGGTCGGGGAGCCGAAGGCCCAGGGCAGTGCCGGGGTGGTGCGCAGGCCGCCGGAGGTGGACCTGCTGACGCTGGTGGCCGGTGAGCAGCGGGACTCCCCGCCGCGCACGCCGGCGCGGCTGTGGGTCGCGCGCGGGCGGGCGCAGGGACTGCGGCGGCGCGCGGAGGTGGTCGACCGGATGCGGCTGGACGGCGTGGACGGCGAGGTGCTGGAACTCGACCTGATGTACCCGGACTCGGCGGCGTCCTGGATCGCGGGTTACGGCCCGGACGTGGTGGTGCTGGAACCTGACGTGCTGCGCAAGTCGGTGTACGAGGCGCACCTGGGGGCAGCGGCCGCCGCGCTGGGGCCGAGGGCGGAGCCCGGGGAGGTGCTCGGATGACGGTGGGAGCGACCCAGCGGTTGCCGCGGCTGCTGGCCTTGGTGCCGTACCTGCTGAGCAGGCCGGGGATCCCGGTCGCGGACGCGGCGGCCGACTTCGGCGTCGGCGAGCAGCAGCTGCGGCGGGACCTGGAGCTGCTGTGGATGTGCGGGCTCCCGGGCTACGGGCCGGGAGACCTGATCGACCTGTCCTTCGAGGGCGAGGCGATCACGGTGACCTACGACGCGGGGATGCGCCGCCCGCTGCGGATGACCGCGTCGGAGGCGACGTCGCTGCTGGTGGCGCTGCGGGCGCTCGCCGACGCACCGGGCATCGCCGACACCGAGGCGGTGCAGCGGGCGTTGTCGAAGGTCGAGGAGGCCGTGGGGCAGGCGGAGCCGACCGGTGTCGTGGTCGGCCTGGCCGGGCGGGAGGGGCCCATCGCGCCCGGTGTGCGAGCGGCGGTGCAGCGGGCGGCCACCGAGCACCGGGCGTTGTGGATGCGCTACTACACGGCCTCGCGCGACGAGGTCAGCGAGCGGACCGTGGACCCGATGCGGCTGGTGATGGTGGACGGCCGCAGCTACCTGGAGGCCTGGTGCCGTTCGGCGGGCGCGGTGCGCCGGTTCCGGCTGGACCGCATCGACCTGGCCGAGGTGCTCGACGAGCCGGCGGCGCCACCGAGGGAGGCGGAGCCGACGGACTTCTCGGCGGGCCTGTTCCGTCCGATGCCGGACCAGCCGAGCGCGGTGCTGGAGCTCGATCCGGATGCTCGCTGGGTCAGCGAGTACTACCCGGTCGACGAGCTCACCGAGCTCGGGCAGGGGCGGGTCCGGGTGCGGATCCGGTACTCGGACCGCTCGTGGATCGTGCGCCTGGTGCTGGGCCTGGGCGGGCAGGGGTGGATCGTGCGGCCGCGGGAGCTCGCCGAGGACGTGCGGCGGCGTGCCGAGGAGGCCGTGGCGCGGGCGGGTCGCCTGCCCGCGGGCTGAGCGCGCTACGGTGCTGGGCGTGCCGTACGTGTGGAGCCTTGTGCTGTTCGGGGCGGGAGTCCTGCTCCTGCTCGTCCTCGTGATCCGGTTCTTCCTGGCGTTGCGCAGGACGCGCGCGCTCCAGCGCGAGGTCACCTCGCAGGTGGCGAACCGGTCCGGTTTGCTGAGAGCACGAGTCGCGGGACTTCGGGTGGCGCTCGCGGAGCGTCGTAATGACGCCACGTGACGGCCTATGAGACCACGACCTGCCCGCGTACGATTGCGGTCGCAGGAATCCCCGAGAAAGGTGTGCACTGATGGGTCTGCCAGGTGGGTGGGAGCTCGTTCTCATCGTCGGCGTGCTGGTGTTGCTGTTCGGTGCCAGCAAGCTCCCGCAGATGGCGCGTTCTCTCGGTCAGTCCGCGCGGGTCTTCAAGGCCGAGGCTCGTGGGATGAAGGAGGACGACGCGGCTGCCAAGCGGGAGAAGGAGAGCGCGGAGCAGCAGCAGCTGACCACTGGTGAGCCCAGCGCCCCGGTGACCTCGACCTCCGCGGACGAGGTTCAGCGCAAAGAATCCAAGAACTGATCGGGGACGGAACGCACGGTGAGTTCCAACCCGTTGCACCGTCTGAACCCGTGGCGCTCTGATCGTCGCCGCTGGGGTCGTCGGCACAACCCCGATGGCACCATGACCTTGGTCGATCATCTCTACGAATTGAGATATCGGCTGGGCTGGGCGTCGTTCGGCATCCTGATCGGTGCGATCTTCGGTTTCGTCTGGTTCTCGAACCACGTTTTCGGGTTGCCGAAGCTGAGCGACATCCTGATCCACCCGTACTGCCAGCTCCCCGCGAACGTGCGGTTCAGCCCGAACGGCGAGTGCCAGCTGTTGCAGACGAAGGCGTTCGAGGTCTTCATGCTGCAGCTGAAGGTCGGCATCGCCGTGGGCTCGGTGTTGTTCAGCCCGCTGTGGCTGTACCAGTTGTGGGCGTTCATCACGCCCGGCCTGCACGCCAACGAGCGCAAGTTCGCCCGCACCTTCGTCAGCGTGGCGAGCCTGCTGTTCGTCGCCGGTGCGGTCCTCGCCTACTTCGTGGTCCCCGAGGGCCTGGCCTTCATGACCAGCTTCGGCGGTGGCGCGTTCTTCACCGCGCTGACCGGTGGCGAGTACATCAACTTCGTGCTGCTGATGCTGCTGATGTTCGGCATCAGCTTCGAGATGCCGCTGATCCTGGTGATGTTGAACCGCGCCGGGGTGGTCAGCTACGCGAAGCTGAAGAGCTGGTGGCGCGGCATCGTGTTCGGCCTGTTCGTGCTGGCGGCGGTCGCCACTCCCGGGCAGGACCCGTTCTCGATGCTGGCGCTGGCGGCGTGCCTGGTGGTGCTGTTCGTGATCGCGATGGTGATCTGCCGGGCGCAGGACCGCTCGAAGGCCCGCAAGCGGGCCGCGCAGGGACTCGACGACGTCGGTCTCGACGAGGCCTCGAAGATCGACCACCAGCCTTCCGATCTGGACACGACGCCGTCGCGGGCGCCGGTCGGCGGCCACGACGACGCGACCTAGTCCCGGCACCGGACCTCCTCCTCCCAGTCGGCACGCCGTCCCCGGACGGCGTGCCGATGTCGTCGCCGGGTCAGGCGCGCCGGAAGAACTCGACGTCGCCGAGCGCGACGTGCTTTCCGGCGGTGAGCCCGCCGGCCTCGAGCACCAGGACGCGGACCTTGGTCACCGCGCTGCGGGCGATCACGACGTGCTGCGGTTCGGGGGTGCCGCCGAGCTGGTGCCGCTGCTGGTGGGTGCGGCCCTCGGCGTCGGTCGTGGTGATCTCGACGAGCGAGGGGTGCGCCTCGTCGCGGAACTTCACGGGGTCTTCGGAGGGGCCGACGCGGAAGATCGCCTCCACCAGCCGGATCGGCTCCTCGAACTCGAACTCGATCCACTCGCCGGGGCCGGGCGTCCCCCAGTAGGAGTTCGTGATGAGGTCGGTCGCGGCGTCGTCGGGATGACCGGGCAGCTCCGTGCTGGAGCTGGTCTTCACCGGCGTGACCTGGTCCGCGTTGGAGATCTTGTCCAGGACGTCCTGCACGGCCCACTGCCCGAACGGGTAGAGCAGGAAGGCCCCGGCGACGAGGGCGAGCAGCAGGCAGAGGATCGCCAACCGCCGCCAGAGCCAGCGGAGCCGGTGGTCGTCGCGGGGCTTGCGGGCTCGCCGCCACCACGGGAGTTCCGCCCGCTCCGGGGAGGTGCGGAGCGGGGTCGCGCAGCGCACGCAGAAGTTCCGCTCCGGCGGGTTCGGGGTTCCGCACGACGGGCAGGGCGGTCCCTCGCTGGTGGGCGTTGGCTGCACGGTGTGCGTCTCGGGCCGGGGCGCCACGGGTTTCGCCGGTTGCACGGCGGCGGGTTGTTCGGCCCGCTCGATCCGCGCGGTGGCTTCGGAGGGCGCGGACGGCTCCGCGGCGGGACCGGGCGGGTGCTCCTCGGCGGCGGGGCGTTCCCAGCCGAGGTAGCTGCCGCAGTTGCCGCAGAAGTCGTCCGTCTCGGCGGTGTTCGCGCCGCAGATCGGACACGGTCGCATCAGCGTGGCCCCCGTTCGCGCGGTGGTGGTCCGGGCAGTGCTTCGACGGTGCAGTCCAGGTGCACCGGCCGGACCGAGTCGACGAGCGCGGTGACCCGGGCGCGATCGACGGGAGAGCGGCCGGGCCAGACCTGCACGACGGCGGTGGTGACCGGTGATCCGGGCAGCGGGTTGCCGGGCCGGGTGGACCAGGTGGTGCCGGGCCCGTCGAGGACGCGGGCGTGCACGCCCAGGCAGAGCCAGAGCCGGTCGACGAGGCCGCGGGAGGTGCCCTTCCAGCGGTGCAGCTCCACCGCGCGGGAGACCACGGCCCGGCGCAGCTCCGGTGGCCAGTCCGGATCCAGTTCCACGGCGACCCAGGTGGCCAGCCAGGTCAGGAAGTCCTCGGGCGCGAGCCGCGCGTCGAAGTAGCAGGCGATGTTGTCCAATGTGGACACGATCGGCGCGAGCACCGAGTCGAGCCCGGCGGTGAACCGCTGCGCGAGGTCGTCGCCCGCGTACATCGCCGGAAGCTGCTCCCCGAGGGGGTACCTGCTGGGCAGTCCGGGCACGCCGCGCCTGGTCATCGCTGCTCCGCAGCGTCGGGCGGCACGACGACGACCTGGTGCTGGTGGGAGAAGACGAGCGCGTGGCGCGCCAGGTCGACGCGGTCGGCCGGCCCGCCGCGGCGGCCGGTGATCGGATCGGCCGGGAACAGCCGCACCTGCTCGACGAGCCCGATGCCCGCGACGCGTTGCAGCACCGCGAAGATCTCCCCGGACTGCACGGGATGCCCGAAGGGCCAGCCGGTCCCGTCGGCTCCGCCGCGCAGCGGGTTGAGGTAGCGGTAGAGCGCGTCGAGCGCGTCCTGGTCGAGGCGCCCGACCTCGGGCCCGGTGGAGCGCAGCCGCGCCACCACCGTGATCCCCTGGTAGAAGGGCGGCTCCACGACCAGCCGGGTGCCCAGCAGGCGGCGTTCGTCGAGGCGGGCGGCGATGGTGGCGAGCAGCTGCTCGGAGGGGATGAGCTGCTCGAAGCGGATGCGGTCACCGGAGTCGGCGACGGCGTCGGGCACCACGAGCACCCGGGCGCCGCCGGGTTCCTGCTCGCCGAGCGGCAGGCAGCGGATGCGGACGGCGGCGGGTGCGGCCAGCCGGGCGATCCGCTCGTGGTCGGCGGCGGTCACGGCGCGTTCCTGGAGCTGGAGCTGGTGGGGGGCGCGCACCTTGGCCTCGGCGACGGTCTCGCCGTCGACGCCGCCGATGGCGGCCTCCCGGTTCTCGACCTCGGAGACGTAGGGCACGGAGCTGCGGAGCACGGAGATCGCGCCGCGCGCCACGTTGCCGGCCCGTCCGCCGCCGGTGCGGTAGCGGGGGATCCGCAGCCGCGCGCCCTTGGGCGGGACGGCGCCGTAGGAGCGCAGCGAGCCGTCGGGCAGGCGCACCGCGGGCGGGAAGGAGAACTCCCCGGTGGTGGCGTCGAGGGTGACGTGCCGGTCGGCGGGCCCGGAGCGGCCGAAGTGCTCCACGACTGTCCAGTCCTGCCAGCCATCCGGGGCGGCGACCTGCACGACGACCGGTTCGCCGTCGAGCAGCACCGGGGCCGGCTCGGCGGTGAAGCGCTGTCCCGGGATTCCGGCGGATTCGCCGAGCGGCACCTCGGTGTGGGTCTCGGCGTGCTCCACCGCGGTGGTGCCGCCGACGGTGGCGACCTCGGCGACGCGCACGGTGGGCGATTCGGAGTAGAACGGCTGTCCTTCGGCCGGGGCGACGACGCGGCAGCGCAGCCACCCGGCGCGCACCCCGGCGACGGCGGAGAGCTGGTGGCCGGGGCCGATCTGCAGCAGCACCTCGCCGGGGCGGTTGAGCCCGCCGGTGGTGTCCTCGAACGCGGGGCACTCGGCCCAGCCGGTTCCGTCCCAGGCCTCCCAGACCAGCGGCGGCTGACGGGGGTCGACGCCGATGCCCTCGACCTGGCTGTCCAGCCGCACGGAGACGACGCAGCGCGGCACGGGGCGGTCGAGCCCGAACAGCATGGCGTCCCCGACGGCGGGTTCCGCCTGGAAGCAGGGCACGTCCTTGCCGGTGTCGAGGTCGCCGGTGCGGTCCTCGATGCCGCCCGCGGCGGAGATCGTGACGAGGGTGCGCAGCGCGCACGGCACGATGGGCAGCGCGTCCTCGGTGGCGAACACGACCTCCTGGTCGTCCTCGGTGTGCGCGGTGGCCACCTCGGTGCCGCGCGGCAGCGGGACGGTGTCGGGCTGGGGCGCGGAGAGCCAGAAGGTGACGTCGGCGCGGGCCGCGGTGGGCGGGAACAGCCGCACGCCCATCAGGTCGAGGAAGGCCAGGTGGTTCTTCTCCGGAACGCGGTTGAGCCGGTAGATCAGCTGGTCGACCATGTGCGCGAAGGTCTCGATCAGGGTGACGCCCGGGTCGGAGACGTTGTGGTCGGTCCATTCCGGGGCGCGCTGCTGGACGTGGCGCTTGGCCTCGTCGACGAGCTGCTGGAAGCGCCGGTCGTCGAGGTTGGGGCTGGGGATCGCCATCAGGCCGCCCCTCCCGCCTCGGGCTCGCCGCCGCCGGGGATGGTGTAGAAGGGGAACACGAGGTTGCGCCGGTCGTTGGTGGAGCGCAGCGCGTACCGCACGTCGATGTAGAGCACGCCCTCCTCCTCGGGGTCGAGCGCGATCACGACGTCGGTGACCTCGATGCGCGGTTCCCAGCGCTGCAGGGCGCTGCGCACCTCGAAGGCGATCCGCCCGGCGGTGGCGCCGTCGGTGGGGGCGAAGACGTGGTCGTGCACGCCGCAGCCGAATTCGGGTCGCATCGGCCGTTCCCCGGGCGCGGTGCCGAGCACGAGCCGGATGGCTTCCTCGACCTCCTGCTCGCGTTCGACTAGCCCGATGCCGCCGGTGGCGGTGACCCGCAGCGGGAAACCCCAGCCGCGGCCGATGAAGCGCTCGCTCACACCGGTCCTCCGATCAGGACGTTGAAGGCGCCGATCTGGACCTGCGAGCCGCAGCTGCTCTTGTCGTTCATCTTCGCGGCGGGCAGTCCGCCGATCAGCACGACGCCGCCTCGCGGCGGGCTGGGCACGAGGACGTTCCCGGGGCCCAGCAGCGTGTCGGGGAATTTGGGGCAGACGACCACGCCGCCGGTGACGGCGGCGGGTTTGCCGCCGATGAGGACGGTGGCGACCTTGGCCGCCGCGGGCCCCGGCGGGGGGCCGACCGTGCCGCCGTGGTTGGTCGGATCGCCGACCCTGGCTGCTGGGGGCATCGCGGAACTCCTCGTGCTGGGTGGGTGCCCGGTCAGTTGATCAACACTGTCGGCGCGTGCAGGGCGGCGGTGGTGCCGCCGCTGATGTCGGCGGACAGCCCGCCCTTCACCACGACGCTGTTCGTGGCGCTGATCCGGACGTCGGCGGTGGCGTCGACGTCGACGTGGCGGCCCTTGAGCGTGATCCCGCCCGTGCCCGCGTCGAGGGTGATGCCCTTCTCGTCCAAGGTGAGGGAGCTGAGCGAGCCGCTGCCGCCGGGGCGCCGGACCGCGATCTCGATCGTGCTGCCCTTCTCGTCGAGCCGGATCTCCAGGCGGTCGTCACCGCTGGCGATGCGCACTCCCGGCGGCCCCGCCCGCCCGTCGAGCAGTTCGAGCCGGTGCCCCTGGCGCGAGACCAGGGACCGGCGGGCGACCTTGCCGCCCTCCAGCAGGGGCGTCCCGTGCTCGGAGGGCTTGTCCTTGCCGTTGTAGAGCCCGCCGAGCACGTAGGGCCGGTCCAGGCAGCCCTGCTCGAACCCGACGAGCACCTCGTCACCCACGTCCGGGCTGATCACGCCCCCGCCCTGCCCGCCGAGCTGCACGCTGCGCGCCCAGTCGGAGACGTACTTGGCGTCCAGCCACGGGAAGGTCAGCTTCACCCAGCCGCGCTCGCCCTGGGCGGGTTCCTTGACGTCGGAGACGATCGCGTTGGCCACGCCGGGGATGCGCGGTCCCCGGTCGGGAGCGTTGGCGCCGGTGGCCAGCCCGGCGAGCGACCGGTCCGGGCTGGTGCTGACCAGCACCGTCGTGCGGTAGCCCTGGCCGGGTTCGATCACGTGGTGCACGGCGGTGGCGGTGTAGCGGCCGGAGAACTTCTCGCCCGCGTTGCCGAGCGCGACCGGCACTCCCGCCCGCAGCTTCGGGTCGCCCTCGGCGACGGCCTCGATCTCGCCGAGCCCGGCGCTGGTGGCGTCGGCCAGCGAGTCCGCGACCGCCTTGGCCTCCGCCTGGGTGCGGTAAGGCGTGTCGGTGACGACGGTGCTGCTCTTCGCGCCGAACCGGGCGGTCGCCTCCGCGGGCGTGATCCCGGGGACGGTGGTCGTGCTGGTGGTGACCGATCTCGTGGCGACCAGCGCCTTCTTGGCGTCCACGTTCCAGCCGCGCACCTCGATCTCGCTGACCTGGTCGGTGGAGGTGAGCACCGCGCGCAGCGCCATCAGGTTGCGGCCGTACTCCAGGACGAACGGGCTCTTGGCCGCCGAGGTGCTGGGCGCGGGGGCCGAGGAGGCGGGGGCGAGCGGCAGGAAGTCGAGCCTGCCGCGCTCGTCGACGCGCACGGTCGCGCCGTGCTCCTGGGCGAGGTTCTGCAGGAAGTCCCAGTCGGAGATGTTGGCCTGGGACAGCTGGGTGTAGGTGATCGGCTTGGCCCGCACCGTCCCGGGCCGGAGCCCGGCACCGGTGGCGACCTTGTGCACGATGGCCTTGGCGGTCATGTTCTTGAACGCCACGACCTTCCGCCCGCGCAGCAGCCGGTGCGCCTTGCTCATGGCGCGCACCACGGTGAACGAGCCGGTGCTGTCGGAGTCGAGCTCCAGGGCGGTGACCTCCCCGGCGAACAGCTTCACCGGGGCCCCGCCGCCCGCCGTGGCGATCGAGACCGTCAGCGACACCCCGATGTTGATGCTGGTGGCGGTGAGCAGTTCGTGGTTCGGGTCGCGGAAGGTCACCGTGGCCGCGTCGGGCAGCCCGACGTTCTCGTCGACGACGCAGGACACGAGCTGCTCCTGCCACGCCGGCGGCAGCGCGCCGGGGCACCTGACGATCGGATCGGCCGCGAAGGACCTCCCGTCCTGCTCCGCTGCCGACCCCATCACGCATCGTCCCCTTCGGACTCGTCGAGGGACGGGACGAGCAGCTCCCGCCCCGGAACCAGGACCATCGGATCGTCGATCCCGTTGGCCGCGGCCACGATCCGCCACGCGGTCGCGTCCCCGTACTCCCGCCAGGCGATCTGGGCGAGGCTGTCCCCGGCCACGACGCGGTGGGTGCGGCGCGCGGTGTCGGAGCCGGAGCTGGGGTTCTGACCGGGCGTGTCGATGCTGGCTTCCTCGATGCCCAGCGAACAGGTGGCGCGCAGCGGTTTGCCGTCGACGTCGAACAGCGAGTAGTCCACCGAGAAGCTGTTGAGCACCCCGTCGAAGGAGGTGGTGCGGGCGGTCCCCCACTCGAACCGGACCCACGGGCTCGCCGGGGTCTTCGCGGCGAGGCTCTTGGGGGTGGGCACGCAGGCCACCATGAGGTCTTCGACCTTCTTCTCCACCGAGTCGTCGTGCTCGGCGGTGGCGTCGAGGAACACCTCCAGCCGCAGCGAGCGCGGCCCGCTGCCGACGAACTCGGGCAGCGCGGACTCGCTGGCCATCCGGGCGGGTTTGCGGCGCCACTCGGTGCTCTTGGTCAGCGCGAGCTTGTTGGGGTTGAACTGGAGCTTGACGCGCTTGATCGTCTCGCCGGGTTTCGCGCCGACCTTGGCGGGCGGCTCCATGATGAGGATCTCGGCGCGAGCGAGGTTCTTGGCGCTGGCGGCCATCCGGTGCCTCCTCTCAGGACGGTTGCAGGCCTTCGTGGGCGATTTCCAGGGTTTCGACGGCGGCCTGAGAGCTGGACGGGTCGAAGGAGGGGCCCTGCCAGCTGACCGGCACGATGCCGATGACCTGCCAGCGGGCGATGGGCGTCAGGTTCGGTCTGAGCGCGACGATCTCGCCGTTCTTGCGCTCGGCGCGGCGCATCGTCTCCGACAACCACTTGGAGATCTTGGTGGTGTCCGAGGTGACGGGCCGGGTGAGCGTGATGTTGGTCCAGGTGATGCGGGTGGGCAGCTGCCAGGAGAAGGAGTTGTTGCCGCCCTCGGCGAACTGCTCGACCTCGACCTGCGCGCCGAGCCCGGAGCAGGTGTGGAAGCGGCCGAGGTCGTTGCCGCCGATGGCCAGCCGGAAGAACACGCTGCTGGCGAAGATCTCACTGCTCACCGTTCCGTCCTCCTCGTCAGCGCCTGCGGTCGTAGGTGCGGCCGAAGCGCTCGCGGCCGTGGCGCAGCTCGGTGCGCAGCAGGCGCCCGACGGGTTCGACGAGCCGCCGGGCGAGCTCGTCGACGTCGGTGTCTCCGCCGCCGGAGGCGCCGGGTTCCTGCCCGGGTTCGGGTTCCCGGTGCTGCTTCGGGACGACGGTGACCGGGATTCCGGCGGGGACGCCGGGGACCTGCGCCTCGGGTTGCTCGTCCTGGGGCGGGGTGGGAGGTGCGGGTGGCGCGGTGCTGCTGCGCTGGATCCGGGACGCGGGCGCGCGCGAGGCGAGCGGCGGGCGGTCCGCCGGAGCCGCTGGAGTCGCCGGGGCCGGAGTCGCTGAAGTCGCCGGAGCCGCTGTAGCCGGAGTCGCTGGAGCTGCCGGGGCCGCCGGAGTCGGCGCGGCCGCGGCGGCACCGGGTCCGGTCGCGGGCGGGAGTTCCGCTCGTGCGGGCGAGATCGCGCGCCGCACCGGGTGCGGACCCGGGGGGTCGGCCGTGGCGGGTTCGCGGCGCGACCAGCGCAGCGGCGCCACCCGCGCGGGTGGTGGGGAGGCATGGTGCGGGGACTGCCCGGCGAGGCGGGTCCGGGTGGTCAGCGGTCGCGCCCCGAGCAGCGGCAGGGCGCGCTGCACCGGCGGTGGCGCGGGCCGCCGCCCGGCGGGTGCGGTGCTCGGTCCCAGGTCTTCGGCGGCGGGAGGAGTCGTCGCGGAGCGCTGGAGCACCTGCTCCGGTGCCGGGTTCGCCGCGCCCGGTCCGGCGGTGGGCAGCGGTGGCCCGGCCGTCGGTGATGCCGTCAGCCGAGGGGTGGCAGCGGGCTCGGGGGCCGGCGGGTTCGGGCGGACGGGATCGGCCGCCGCGGCGGTCGCGGGCGGGTTCCCGGCGGGCGGCCGCTGCGCGGCGTCCCGCCGAACCGGGGCGGGTTCGCGCGGTGCGGCGGCCGGGTGCCCGGGGCCCGCGGCGGGGGTGGCCTCGCCGGGAAACCGGCGCACGACGGGGGAGTCCTCGGTGTCGCGCGCGGCCGGTGGCGGGGCTGAACGGGGCTCGGCCCGGCCGGTCGTGCGCTGGATCGGCGCGGCGCCGAGCACCGGTGCCTCGGCGGTCCCGGCTGCGGCTTCACCGCCGCGCGCGCGTTCGGGTGCCGGGGCCGGAGCGCTCGGTGCCGGGTTCGGGGAGTCCGGTGCCGGTGTGTTCGGCGCCGGAACGTCCGGGTGCCGGGTGCCCTGGGGCGCGTGGCCCTGCCCCGGGCGGGGGGCGGGCGCGCCCGGCGGCGGGAGGCGGTGCACCGTCGGCACCTCCGACGACGCGGCGGGCCGGACGATCGGCACGGCCCCTGGCCGCGCGGACCGCCGTTCCGGCTCGTCGGCCGAGGTCCTCCCGGGCCCGCCCGGCAGCCGCTGCACCCGCGGCGCTCCGCCGAGCAGCGGGGCCGGATCGGACCGCGCCGGGTGCTCCGGGGTGTCGGGGAGCGCCAGGGGCGCGGGATCCTCGGACCGGGGGGCCGGGCTCAGCGGGGTCGCCGATTCCGGCAACCGGGCGATCGGCTCGCCGAGCCCGCCGCGCGCGGCGCTCGGCGCGCTGCGCTGGACCTCGGCGTCCTCGGCGGGGGACCCGTCTCGCCGAGGACGCCGTGCGGTGGTGTTCTGCTGGGGCGGGCCGGGCACCGGCCTCGGGCCCGGATCCGCCGCCCGCGCCGGTTCGGTCGGCTGCGGCGGGGGTTGCGGAGCGGACGAGCGCGCGAGCGGGCGCTGGGATCCCGCAGGAGCCGGGGTGGCGTCCTGGTGCAGGGGCACCGCGCCCGTGGGCATCCGCTGCACCGGCTCGCCCAGGCCCGGGCCGAGCTGCGGCGATCCCGCTCGGTCCGCGTCGCCGAGCGCGGGACGGGTGGTGCCCGAGGTCCGCGCACCCGGTGCGGGCGGCACCGCGTCCGCTTCCCGGGACGTCCGGGTGCGGTCGTCACCGGTGCCCATCCGCCGCACCACCAGCTCCGCGTCGTCCCCCGCTCCGGGTGGTGCCGCACCCGCGACCGGAAGCCGTTGCACGGCGACCTGATCTGGCGCGGCGGGAGCTGATCCCGGAGCAGCGGAGGCCGAGGCCGGTTCAGCGCCCGTCGCGGCGGGTGCGGCGGAACCCGGAGCCGGGGCGACCGGGCTCGCCGCCCCGGAGCCGGGAACCGGTGACCTGGCAGCGGAAACCGGGCCGTCGGCCGCCCGCACCGAGGGCAGCCGGCGCGGGGTGAACCGCGTGACCGGC
Organism: Saccharopolyspora antibiotica; assembly: GCF_047200635.1. NCBI lineage: Bacteria > Bacillati > Actinomycetota > Actinomycetes > Pseudonocardiales > Pseudonocardiaceae > Saccharopolyspora > Saccharopolyspora antibiotica. The sequence continues at coordinate 98,970 of NZ_JBJZOI010000006.1, forward strand.
CGGGCGCGCGTCAGCGGCGGCGCCACCCGGCGCACCGCGACCCGCTGCACCGGCGCCCCGGCGCCGTCCGGGACCGCAGGAGGGGAATCGGACGCGGCCGGGGGAGCGAGGAAGACCGGGTCGAACTCGGCGGCGGGGGAGGAATCCGGGCGCACCACGGGAGAACTCGCGCGGGACGCACGCCGCACCGGGTCTCCCGGACCGCGCACGAGCCCGTGCATCACCCCGCCGGGCGCCTCCGCCGCGAGCCGGTGCCCGAGTCCTCCGGCCAGCACCCCGTGCTGCCGGAACGAGGCCACCGACGACCGGAACCGCGCGGGCCGGATCACTCCGGCGGGCTCGCCCCGAAGCACGCGCTCCAGCGGAGCGCCGCGCCGCCACTGCCCAGCGGCCTCCGGGGCGGCCGGGGTCCGATCGTCCCGCGTCCGCGCTTCTCGCCCGAACAGGCGGCGCAACGGGTTCCAGCGGCTCACCTGCTCACCTGCTCTCGTTCAGCCGCGTGTTGATGCGCGCGATCTCCCGCACCCAGCGCCGCCGCTCCAGGTGGTCCAGGTCCAGGATCTCCGCGCGCGTCCAGTGGAAGTGGTAGGCGATGTACGCGACCTCCTCGTGCAGCCGGTCGACCGCGTACGTCACGATTCCCCCAGGCCATCACCGGCCAGGTCGATCTCGAACGACGTCCGGCAGGACGGGCAGGTCACCCCGGCGCGGGTGTGGCCCTCGCTGTTGATGCGGCGGTAGAAGTCCTGCAGGAACGCGATGTCGGTGGCGTACATGTTCTCGACGAGGCCCGAGTGCACGTCGGTGAGATCGCCGAGCTGGGTGATCACCTGGCTCAGCAGCACCACGCTCAGGTAGGCCGGGTTCTCCTTGACGCGCAGGTCGATCTGCGGGCGCAGCTCGTCGCGGGCCGTCGCCAGCCGCATCCGCCCGTGCCGGTGCAGCGTGCCGTCGGTGTGCCGGTAGCCGCGCGGCAGCTCGAACTCGAACTCGTCGTGCTGCGCCTGCGGCGGCGGGCGCTCGGCGGTGTCCGCGGCCGCGCCCGGGCCCCTGCCGAGCTGGTCGAGGTCGCCGAGCGAGTTGATCCGCCGCCTCATTCGACCTCGATCCGCTCGAAGGTGACGGTGGCCTTCTCGGTGGCGGCGTTGGACTCGCCCGCGTTGAGGTCCGGGCCCTCCCACTTGCTGATCCAGGCGTCGTAGAGCTGGATGCGCCGCACCGTGGAGCCGTTGGGCTCCATCACCTCGATGGTGAGGTTCTCCCGGGCGTCCTCGACCTCGCCATCGTTGATCGTCTTCTTGATCCACTCGGTGAACTCGGAGCTCTTGTCCATGCCGCGGGTGATGGTGACCTCGCCGCCCTTGTGCCCGCCGGGCTGCTTCTTGTTCATCATCTTGCCGGTCTCGGTGACCTGCTGGGTCTCGACCACGTCCTGCTCCACCACGAGACCGCTGATCTCCTTGATGGACTCGACCGTCACACCGCCCAGCTGCACGCCGAACCGGTGGACGGAGAGGCTGTCGCCTTCTGCCATGACTTCAACGCCTTCCGGTCAGGGGATCACTCGCTGAGCAGGCTGGAGCTGTCGGAGAACTGGGAGAGCCGGAAGATGACGAACTCGGCCGGTTTCACCGGTGCCACCCCGATCTCGCAGACGACCTGCCCCAGGTCGATCGAGTCCTGCGGGTTGTTCTCCCGATCGCACTTCACGTAGAACGCCTCGGCCGGGGTGCGGCCGAACAGCGCGCCGTCCCGCCAGGTCTGGGTGAGGAAGGCGCCGATGTTGCGCCGGATGCTCGACCACAGCCGGTCGTCGTTCGGCTCGAACACGACCCACTGGGTGCCGAGCAGGATCGACTCCTCCAGGTAGTTGAACAGCCGGCGCACGTTCAGGTAGCGCCACGCCGGATCGGAGGAGAGCGTGCGCGCGCCCCAGATCCGGATGCCGCGCCCGGCGAACGCCCGCACGCAGTTCACGCCGATCGGGTTGAGCAGGTCCTGCTCGCCCTTGCTCAGCGTCGTCTCCAGGTCGACCGCGCCGCGGATCACCTCGTTCGCGGGCGCCTTGTGCACGCCGCGCTCGGCGTCGTTGCGCGCCCAGACCCCGGCGACGTGGCCGCTCGGGGGCACCAGCTTGTTGCGCCCCGACGACGGGTCGAACACCTTGATCCACGGGTAGTACAGCGTCGCGTAGCGCGAGTCGTACCCCGCCTCGTCCATCCGCCAGGTCCGCACCTGCTGCGCGTTCAGCCCCGGCGGCGCGTCCAGCAGCGCCACCCGGTCGCCGAGCTGCTCGCAGTGCGAGATCGCGGCCAGCTGCACGGTCTTCACGCCCTCGGCGTCGATCAGACCGCGCTGGTGCGCGCTCATCAGGTCCGGCACGGCGACGATCGTGATCTCGTCGATGGCTTCCAGGCCGCCGAACCCGGTGCGGGCGGCCAGGTCGCCGACGTACTCCTGCGCGTCCACCTTCGCCGGGGTCGTCGCGCTCGGCGGCGTGGCCGGGACCGCGACGCTCTGGTTGTCCGGGCGGGCGAGCGCGCCGCTGGACTGCTCGGTGACCTCGATGAGCTTGGAGTTCTCGCGGACCTGGTTGACCACGTAGCTCTTGACGTTCTTGCGGGCGGAGACGTCGTGGGTCTCGGCGATTTTGCCGCCCTGCCGCACCACCAGCTTGAACCGGTCGTCCGGCGGGTTCTCCCCGTCCGCGTCGGCGACCTCCACGGTGATCTCGGAGGTCGTGACGCCCAGCGCTGCTACCCGCAGCCCGCCGAGTTCCACCGGAGCCGGCGCGGGAACGGCGGGCGCGGCGGCCTCGGAGGGCCCGCCGATCCGCACCACGTAGGCGGATCCGCCGCCGTTGGCGAAGTAGCCGTAGACGGCGTGCGCGAGGTAGCCGTCGTCGAACCCGCCGAAGTGGCGCACGTACTGGTTCCAGTTCGTCACCAGCGTCGGCTGGTGGAAGGGCCCCTGCGGCGCGAAGCCGACGAAGGCGGCCACCGCGGTCCCCACCCCTTCGATCGGCCTGGCCCCGTTCTGGACCTCCTCCACGTACACGCCAGGGGAGAGGTACGACGGCATGTTCGCTCCTTCGCTGCGGCGTCCGTGCACTCAGGAGCCTCGCGACCGCACGACCGCGCGACCAGGTCCACCCGACCTCCACCGAGGGCAGCACCGGTGCCTTCCGGGGCAGCCCCGCACTGCCCGGGCAGGCACCGGGCGCCCGACTGCACCGGCACCGGGCGCGCCCCTCGGCCGCGACCGTCCCGGCCCGCACCGTCCTCGACCTGGTGGGGAAACCTCGGTGCCCGCCGAGTTGCCCGATCGACCCTTGTCCTGGGAACGGGGCCCGGTTGGATGAGGTCAGCGATCCTGCGAGGAGCCCGGCCATGCCGATGCGCGATCACTCCCACGACCGGCCACGCGGCGCTGAGCGGTCCGGTCGAGGGGCCACCGCGCCCCGCTGCGCGCCTTCGCCGGGCACCGCCCCCGGCGCCGAGGTGCTGCGCTTGCAGCGGCTCGTGGGCAACGACGCCGTGGCGCGGATCTTCGACCGCCCGGAGCACCGCGCGGAGCGCGGGAGCGGTGCGGGGATCGCGGTCGCCCGGATGATGAGCGTCGCGGCGTTCAACGACCAGATCCAGCAGCACCGGAGGGGCAAGAAGATCCTCCCGGTGCAGCAGGCGCTCGCCGAGTACCACGCGCTGAGCGTCGAGGACTACGAGGGCAGGAGCGCCAAGCTGGAGCTGCTCCAGCGAACGATCACGACCTACCTGGAGCGGTCCAAGACGAAGGAGCACCGGGAGGCCGTCGAACAGCTCAGCTCCGAGGCGGGGCGGGAACCCGCCCTCAAGCTGGGCAAGCTCCTCCGGATGGCGCGGCGCCACGAAGCGGTGTACCGACGGCTCCTGGAGGTGAAAGCGCGACCCGACGCGGTGGAACAGGTTCGGCTCCTGCAGCGGGCGCACGACGAAGTGCTGGCGCTCACCTCGGCGGAGCAGGACGACGATCTCGGCCTCATCGGCGTCGGCGTGCTCGATTGGATCACCCAGATCGCCGGGAAGATGATCACCACCGGGAACGCGGCGCAGCAGCACCGCCTCGGCGAGGGCGACGTGGACAAGCTCGCCGAGATGGCCGCCGACGACGCGGTGCCGGACGTCACCCGGAACATCCTGCGGGAGCTGCTCGCGAACCGGGGGATCATCGACTACCGGAGCGGTACGCCGGGCACGACGTTGTCGAGCGATCCGGAAGGCCGCAAGTACACCCTGAAGAACCTGGCCGGCCAGCCGTTGGGGACTCCGGAGCGGTTGGGTTCCCTGGCCCACGAGCTCACCCACGTGAGCGCGGGAGAGGCCTACGAGAACACCCCGGTCCTGCTGCTGCTCCGCAGGAACCTGGGAGATGACGAGATCAGGGACGTGGTCAGGCAGCGCTCGGAGGTGCTCGATCGCCTGAACGCGCTCGTGGACGCCCATCCGGGGCTGGATCCGCAGCGGGTCGAGACGATCAAGTGGAAGCTCTCCTACGGCGGCTCCGGCGGCAAGGTCGAGACGTACGCCCAGAACTACCTCCGGGCGGGGAAGATCGACCAGCCGACATACGACGCGCTGCTCCGCTACGAGAACCTCGCCGCTCCCCGCAGCGGCGTTCTCGTCGAGTTCGACACCGTGCTCAACCAGCTGCTGGTGTGGTTCCACCTGTGGGGGATCGATCAGCGCTCCGAGCTGTACGGGTTCACCCTCCGCGCGGCGGAGCGCCAGCGGCGCGAGCGCCGGGGGTGATGCCCGGTGGAGGGACGGCACCGGCCCCGGGATTGCCCGGTGGTGTGCCCCTCCGGGCATTCCCGGTGGGCCCGCGCGACCGGTACGACGGGTGCACCCGCCTGAGCGAGGAGGAGCGATGCGAGAGCGTCATGACCACGAGGCCGCGAAGACCGCGTCCGGGGCCGAGCGCAAGCGCGTCGATCCGGTCCGCACCGCGGGGAGCCCGGTGTCCGGCGTCGCGGCGAGCGTGCTCCGCCTGCAGCGGACCCTGGGCAACGCCGCGGTGGCCCGGATGGTCGAGCAGGCCCGGGACGAGGCAGCGGTGCAGCGGTTCGCGGACGAACCCGTGCAGCGGTCCTCCGTGCGCAGCGTGCTCAGCTCGTCCGGGAAGCCGATGGAGGAGCCGGTGCGGCAGGAGATGGAGTCGAGGCTCGGCGCGGACTTCTCCGACGTCCGGGTGCACACGGGTGCCACCGCGCAGCGCTCCGCCGCCGAGATCGGGGCGCGCGCCTACACCTCCGGCAACGACGTCGTGCTCGGCTCCGGCGCCTCGGACAAGCACACCCTCGCCCACGAGCTCACCCACGTCATCCAGCAGCGCTCCGGGCCGGTCGCGGGCACCGACAGCGGCGACGGCCTCAAGATCTCCGATCCGTCGGACCGCTTCGAGCGCGCGGCGGAGGACAACGCCCGCCGGGTGATGCGCGGCCCGGAGGGCGAGCGGGAGTCCTGATCAGCCGAGCGGCTGGGCCAGCGAGACGATGATGCCCGCGGGGCCGCGCACGTAGCAGAGGCGGTAGGCGTCCTCGTACTGCTCGATCGTCCCGAGCAGCGCACCGCCGTGCTCGCGCAGCCGATGCGCGGTGTCGTCCACGTCGTCGACGGCGAACATGACGCTGCGCAGCCCCATCGCGTTGGGCGGGGCGGGCTCGCCGCCGACCGCGGCCGGTTCGCGGAACCTCGTCAGCTCCAGCCGGCCGTGCCCGTCGGGAGTCCGCATCATCACGATCTCGACCCGCACACCGTCGATCCCGTTGATCCGGTCCACCCACGCCCCCTCGACCGGGGCGCGACCCTCCACCTCCATCCCGAGCTCGGTGAAGAACCCGATCGCCGCGTCGAGGTCCTCGACGACGACCCCGACGTGATCCATCCGCAGGACGCCCATGCGATGACGGTAGGCGGTGCGGCGGAACAGCGGTACTCGCGGAGCGAGGGCGCCGGGGCCCGCCGGCCGATCGCCGGACCGGCGGCGCGCGGCCGGTGCCGGCGCGGCAGCGGACGCGCCGGGGAGTTCGCCGCCGGGCCCGGACGGCCGATCGCCTACCCGCCCCCGCCGAAGTCGGCGTCCAGGACCAATCTGCCGAGCTTCGCGTACTCCTGGCGGATCGCCGCGAGGAGGTCTTCCATCGACACCGCTCTGCCCGCTTCGGCGGCCAGGTAGGCGGCGGTGACGGCGCAGGCCCGGATGGAGCCACCGGCGAGTTCGAAGCGGTCGGCGCAGCGGTCCAGGTCCAGGTCGTCGGCCCGGGGAAGGGCGTCGCCGAGGCAGCGGTCCCACAGCGCCCGCCGCTGCGCCGGTCCGGGCACGGGGAAGTCGGCGATCACGTCCAGGCGGCGGGTGAAGGCCTCGTCCAGGTTCGCCCGCAGGTTCGTGGTGAGGATCGCGATGCCGTCGAAGGATTCCATGCGCTGCAGCAGGTACGCCGATTCGACGTTGGCGTAGCGGTCGTGGGCGTCCTTGACCTGGGAGCGCTTGCCGAAGATCGCGTCGGCCTCGTCGAACAGCAGGACGCCGTTCACCCCCACCGCCTCGGTGAAGATGCGCTCCAGGTTCTTCTCCGTCTCGCCCACGTACTTGTCGACCACCGCGGACAGGTCGACGACGTAGAGGTCCACGCCCAGCTCGTCCGCGACGACCTCGGCGGACATGGTCTTGCCGGTGCCGGACTCGCCCGCGAACAGGGCCATCACGCCGCGTCCTCGTCCGCCGCCGGGGCGCATCCGCCACTCGCCGAGGACGCGGTCCCGGTGCCGGGCCCGGATCGACAGCTCCGCCAGGGAGCGGAGGGTCGGCGCGGGAAGCACGAGATCGTCCCGGCGCACGGCGGGGACGATCCGGCGGGCCAGGCGTTCCAACCCCGCGCCGTTCTGCGCGCGCACGCCCGCGCGCACGTCCTCGGCGGTCACCGGGCGGGCCTCGAAGCGCGCCCGGCGGATCGCGACCGAGGCCGCCCGGCGCACCTGCTCGGTGCTGAGGCGGTAGGCCGGGAGGTGCTCCGCCCCCTCCGGCGGGGCGCCTCCGGCGCGGGCGAAGGCCTGCTCCCACTGGCGGGAGCGCAGCGCGGCGTCCGGTTCCGGCAGCGCCACCTCGACCGGGGATTCCCGCGACCAGGACGGATCCCACGAGCGGGAACCGTGCAGCAGCAGGGGAATTCCGGAATCCGTCAACCGCCGCAGCTGGGCGGGAGCGGCCACGGAGTCCACCGGGCCGAGGACCAGTCCCGCCCGGCGCAGCCGGACCTCCCGCACCAGCTCGGCGATCGGGAAGTCCGCGTCCAGGGCGGCGGGGTCCAGGACCAGCGCCGCTCGCCCGCTCGCGCCGAGCGCGTCCAGCGCCCACCGCTCGGCCTCCTCCGAGCCGCGCAGGTGCACCGCCCCGGCTCCCGAGTCCAGACCCGCCGCCAGCCGCTTCACCAGCTCCCCGGACGCCTCGGTCACCCCCGCGACCACCCGCACCGGGCCCGTCAGCGACGGATCGAGGGCGTCCTCCCCGAGCAGGTGGCCCACCACGCGGTCCGGGACCCGCAGCGGGCGCGACAGCAGCGGGCGCTCCGGCTCGCGAACCTCCAGCAGACCTCCCGCCACCAGCGGCGAACCGGGGGAGAAGCGGAAGCGGTCCGCCCCGGCCGTCGGCATCCCGCACAGCTCCAGGGCGAGCCCGACCGTCGCGTGCCTGCGGGTGACGTCGTCGTTGAGGTAGCCGTACAGGCGCTCGAAGCGCGGGTCCAGCTCCGGGGCCAGGGCGATGAGCAGGAACTCGGCCGCCCCGGCGTCCAACGAGAAATCCGCAGCCAGGCGGGCCGCCCGCGAACCCCCCTCGACCTCCGCGACCGGCTCGGCGGTCCCGGCCGTCCACGCCGGGGACGGCGTGGCGAGAACCTCGCGCACCAGTTCCTCGGTCAGGTACAGGCCCCGGTACGGGTCGTCGCGGTCCGGGCCGGTGCGGGCGTCGACCGCCGCGCGCACCCGCCGTTCGAGCGCGGCCAGCCGTTCCCACAGCGGCGGGTCGCCGACCGTCATCGGGGTCCCCGCTTCCGGCGCCGGGGGGCCGGGCGGGCCCGCGCGGCGGAGAAGGGCGCGCCCTCGGCCGCGCTCCTCTCGTAGCGCAGGTGGCGGTCCTGCTCGCCGAGCTCCCCGCGCTCGTGGGCGGTGGACTCCGCCCGCAGCAGCACGCCCTCGGTGACCGGCGGCCCGGCGGGTTCCAGATCCCCGGCCAGCGGCGCGGTCACCCGCAGCGGGATCGACGGCTTGAGCTCGCCGCCCAGCGCCGACCACACCTCCGAGGACGACCGGCCCTCGGCGGGCTCGCCGCCGGTGGCGAGCGGGACGGTGAGCGCGAGCTCGGCCAGGGTGCCGGTGAGCCAGCGCTCGGCGAGCACCTCGTGCCGCACCAGGCCGCGCAGCACCTGCGCCAGCAGCCGGTGCTCGTCCTGCGGCCGGTTCGTCCAGGCAGTGACCAGGTAGGACAGCTGGAACCAGTGCGGCGGGCCGTACCAGCCGAGGACGGTGCCCGCCTCGTCGCGCCGCTCCACCCGCCCGCTCCGGTGCCTGCCCGCGTCCTCGCGGATGTCGTAGAGGAACACGTTCACGGTGGGGGCGTTGCGCCGTGCGGCCCAGTCCGTCGTGGGCGGGTCGAAGGCCAGTTCCACCCCGGAGCCGGGCACGCCCTCCTCGGCCAGCAGCAGCCGCAGTCCCTCGTCGACCTCGTGGATCACCGCGCGCTCCTCACCGGCGCCCCAGCAGCGGGGGTGGCACCGTCGGGGCGACCACCAGGAACGGGGTCGGGATGTGCACCGGGCTGAACCCGTTGCCGGTGGCGGTGATGTCGCGCGGGCCCAGCTGGTCCTTGGGCAGGATCAGCAGTTGCGCGGCGAACGTGCCGTCACCCCGGGGGAACGCGGGCGCGGCGGCCGCGGTGATGCCCGGCGTCCAGTGCAACCGCACCGGCACCCCCGGCGGGAAGTCGAAGCCGCGGACCGAGGTCACGAAGCCGGGCTCGCCGACCTCCGGCACGGCGATGATCCGCGGTCGCAGGACGCGGTAGGGGGTGCGCGCCACGTTGTCGGCCGTAGTGGTGTCGGTACCGGTGGTGCGCACGGTGGCGACGATCTCGGCCTCCAGCGCGTCCCGCGGCGCCAGCACCAGCACCACCGGCCGCTCCGCCCCGGGCGGCAGGTCCGGCAGCAGGCACCGGCTCGCGGTGCAGCCCGGCGGCAGCGCGGTCACCGGGATCCCCGGCGGCAGCGCGATGTCCAGCTCCAGGCCGGTCGCGGGGGAGCGGCCCGTGTTGCGGACGGTGAAGGTGACGTCGGTGCGGCCGCCCGCGTAGGACGGGTTCGGCTCAGCCCGCACGCTCACCCCGGGGCCGGCCGGCGGCGGCGGTGGCGGCGGCGGTCCCGGCGCGCGCACCGGGATGACGGTGGTGGCGGTGTTGTCGGCGGGGCGGTTGTCGCGCATCCGGCCGTCGACCTCCCACCGCACCGGCTGGTCGCCGCCCTCGACGCCGACGACGGTCGCGGTCACCCGCACCGTCCGGTCCGGCCGCAGCAGGCCGAGATCGCAGCTCCGGGCCGCGCACTCCCCGGTCGAGGAGTCGATCCCGGTCAGCCGCGCGCCGTCGGGGACGGTCAGCTCGACGCGCGAGCCGGGCGAGGCGGCCGGGCCGTGGTTGGTGACCTGGGCGGTCACCCGGACCTCGTCGTCCAGATCGATCTCGTCGGTGCGTCCGGGCGCGGTCACCTCCAGGTCGACCGTCGCCTGCCAGGTGGCTTCCTTCTGCCGGCCGGGGAATCCCCGCGTCAGCGGGGTGATCCGGCCCGTCCGCAGGTCCACGATCGACTGGTGCTCGGGGGCGTTGACGCTCTCCCGCTCCGAGAACACCGCGCTGGTGCCGTCCGGCGACCAGCTGAAGTCGCGCGGCTGGAAGTGCTCCGGCGGGTCCGCGCCGTCCCCGGGCTTGTCGCGGCAGGCGTCCTCCGCGTCGGGCAGGAGCACCGAGCAGGACCCGTCGTCGAGCTCGTAGCGGTACAGGCCGTGCGGTTCCCGGTTGAACACCATGCTCCGCCCGTCCGGGGAGAAGGCGGCGCTGTCGTCGACCACCAGCTGCGGGCAGTCGCAGATCTCCTCGGTGACGTTGCGCTGCTGGCCCAGGTTCCCGGCCTGGGCGAACCAGACGTGGTTGTAGCGCTGCTCGTCCGGCACGATCAGCTGCCCGCGGCTGAACGCGAGCCGCTCGCCGTCGGGGGAGAAGACGGGCTGGGTGTCGTCCTCGGCCGGGTTCCGCGGCGGCACCCGGTCGACGATCTCGCCGGTCGCCACGTCCACGATCACGATCCGGCTCTTCCCCCGGTCCTGGTCGCCGGGCTGGCCCCCGGGGGATCGCCGGGCCACGGCGATCCGCCTGCCGTCCGGGGACCAGGCGGCGTCGGTCTCCCAGTCCCCCGGCTCCCGGTCCGCGATGCGCAGTTCCCGCCGGTTCGTCCCGTCGGAGCCCACCAGCTCGATCCGCTGCTCCCGATCGCCCGCGGGCCCGCGGAACACGCTCACCGCGATGGTCGAGCCGTCCGGCGAGTAGGACTGCCGCTGCGTCCACGGGTCGTAGTCCGGGTCGGGTTCGAAGAGGCGGTTGGAGTCGTCGACGGCCAGCGGGTCCTCGTGCAGCACTTCCACCCCGAGGCTGCGCGGATCGCTGCCGTCGGGCCGGATGTCCTGCAGCACCGCGACGTTGGCGGCGGCGGTGGGGCGCTCCACCAGCACCCGGCCGTCCGGCAGCGGGGCGGGCGAGGAGACGTCCCGGGGCCCGTCGACCACCAGCACCGGCGGGCTCGTCGTCGGCGCCGAGCGGGCGTCGGCCAGGTGGGCGCCGGTGGCCCCGCGCCCGCCGGCCCCGATCCGGTCCCGGCTCAGGAACAGCAGCGAGTTCCCGTCCGGACGCCACACGGGCCAGCTGCTCGACCACCGCTCCTGCGCCCCGCCCAGCAGCGGGACGCCGATCGTCGCCTGCTGCCCGGAGAGCACCCGCACCTGCCGGTCGTCGGTGCCGTCGAGGTCCCCGTCCGCGTCCCAGGCGTAGGCGATGCGGTCCTGGTCGACCGGGTTCCACGCGGGCTGCACCGCCCCTCCGGTCGGCTCCCGGGTGCGCGGCAGCGAGAGCCCGCCGGACACCTCCCGGGTGTAGATCTGCCAGCGCCCGGTGGCGTTGCCGGAGAACGCGAGCCGCTCGCCGTCCGGCGAGAACGTCGGCCAGGTCTCGTCGACCGGGGAGGTGGTGAGCCGCACCACCCGCTGCCCGTCCACCCGCGCCAGCCACAGCTCGCGCTGCCGGCCCGTCGCGCCGGCCTCGGCGGAGTCGAACACCACCCACCGCAGGTCCGGGGACAGCTTCGGGTGCGCGGCGTCGCGGCCGCTGGTGAGCTGGTGCACCGCTCCCGCGCGGTCCCGCAGGTACACCTGCGGGGTCGCCTCGTCGCGGAGGCTGGTGAACACCACCAGGCCACCGCGCGCGTCCGGGTCCCGCGCGAAGTGCCCGCCGTCGAGGAACGGCTCGGACGGGCCTCCGCCATCGCCCGGGGAGACGCCCAGGCTCCGGTGCCCGGTCCCGGAGAACGCGATCCGCGCCTCGTCCGCCGGTGGCCCGGGTTCCTGCGCGGTCGCGGCGGGGAACCAGATCAACCCGCACAGCACCACGAGCACCCCGGCCACCGCGACCCCGGACCGTGCCGACCGGACCACGCCCATCCCCGACCTCCCCCGCTCGCTCCCGGCTGATCCTGGTCAGCGAGCGCGGTTCCGCCGAGGGCCCGGCAGGCACCGCCGCGGGAAGCGGTGCGGGGACTTTCGGGCAACGGCCGGGCTAGATCAGGCCCTGGCGCATCACGTGCCCCACCGCGTGCGCGCGGTTGCGCAGCTGGAGGCGAGTGGTGACCTCGTGCAGGATGTTCTTCACCGTTCGCTCCGAGTAGGACATCTTCACCGCGATCTCCCCGGTGTCGAAGCCCTCCGAGATCAGCCGCAGCACCTCCACCTCCCGCGCGGTGAGGGTGGACAGGTTGAACCCCGCGTCGGCGGAGCCGCGCTGCAACCGGCCCACGTGATCCAGCAGGCTGCTGAGCACGTCACCCGGGAGCACGCCCTCCCCGCGCACCAGCGCGGTGATCAGCCCGACGACCCGGTCCTGGTCGGCCTCCGCCCGCCGCAGCACCGCGGCGACCCCGCACTCGATGGTGATCCGCAGCGCGTTCTGGCCGAACTCGCCGACGACCAGCCCGGTCCGCGTCGTCGGCGTGCGTTGCAGGCGCCGCAGCAGCAGCACCGCCTCGTCGTCCACCCGGTCCACCACCACCAGCGACACCTGGGCGCGCTGCTGCTCGTCCGGGCCGAGCACCTCCACCTCGGGACGCGGTCGCAACAGCGCGGTGACACCGGCCCGCAACAGCGGGTCGCCCGCGTGCACTGCCACGGGCACTCTGCTCGTCATCTCCGCTCTCCTCATCTCGGGACGGGTGTGGTCCGGTGCCGGGCAGCGGATCGGCGTCGGCGGGGGCAGCCGGCTTGCCCGCCCGCTGCCCGCGCGTCCCTGCCGCCGCCGTCGCCGGGCACCTAGCTTTCGTCGGGTGAGCACCTCAGCGGAACTGGAGAACACGACGATCGTGGTCGCCCCGGGCGGGGAGGCCACCACGAACCTGGTGGTGCGCAACGGCACGGACATCGTCGAGGCCTACGAGTTCGAGGTGGTCGGCGACAGCGCGGCGTGGGCGACCGTCGAGCCCGAGCGCCTCTCGCTCTACCCGGGGACGCAGGGCACCGCGACCGTGGTGCTGCGCCCGCCGCGCTCGGCCGAGGTGCGGGCCGGGGAGGTCCCGCTGGGCGTGCGGGTCCGGCCGGTGGAGCGCCCCGATCTCGTCTCGGTTCCCGAGGGCACCGTGCGCGTCGAGCCGTTCCAGCAGCTCCGCGCCTGGCTCGCTCCGCAGCGCCGCCGCGCCTGGCGCACCGGTCGCTACCGCGTCGTGCTGCACAACCAGGGCAACGCGCCGATCGAGGTGCCGCTCACCCCGAGCGACCCGGCGGAGGAGCTGGGCTTCCGGCTGGAGCGGGAGCGGCCGGACGTCGAACCCGGCGAGCAGGTGGAGATCCGGCTGCGCGCGCGGGCGGGCGGGCTGATCTGGTTCGGTTCCCCCGCGTCGAAGCCGTTCCTGGTCACCGCCGCGCCCGTTCCGGTCGGTGGCGCGGAACCGGTCGCGGCGGGATCGCCGGGGGCAGCGGCCGAACCGGCGGCGCGGCCCGAGGACCTCGACGGCGAGCTGCACCAGCTGCCGATCCTGCCGCGCTGGCTGCTCGCCCTGCTGGCGCTGATCCTCGCGCTGCTGCTGCTCTGGTTCTTCCTGGTGCGCCCGGAGGTGCGCAGCGCCGCCCGGGAGGCCGCTCAGGAGCGGGCGCAGGAGATGGCCGAGCGGGGTGAGCTCGCCCCGCCCGCTCCCCAGCCGCAACCCGAACCGGAGCCCGAGGAACCGCCCGGACCGCCGGAACCACCCGGATCCGGAGACGGACCGGGATTGAACACGACGCCGAACGGAGGACAGTTCTCCCGAACCATTCGAGTGACGACCGGCGGCGGGGAGACCGGATCCGCCGCGTTCGACGTCCCGGACGGAAAGGTCTTCTTCGTCACCGACCTGGTGCTCGCGAACTACCAGGGAGATGAGGGGGTGCTCACCGTATTCTTCGGGCAGCGGCAGTTGACGACGATCGCGCTGGAGACCTTCCGCAACCAGGACTACCACTGGGTGACGCCGATCGAGATCCCCGCCGGTGAGTCGGTCAGCGCCCGGGCGACCTGCGCGCTGCCCGGGACCCCGCCGTCGGGCAGGCGGTCTGCGGGGTGCGTGGAGGTGCTCAACGTCAGCGGCGTGCTGCGCGATCTGCCGCGCTGACGGCGAAAACCGCCGCGTCGCGCGGATCGGCCCGCGCCCGCCCGCGCTCCGGACACTCGTCATGCCCCGCTCTCCCCGATTCCCTCGCCGCCACCCGCCCGGCGCCCCTGCCGTCAGCGAATCACGAAACTCCGGACCGGGCCAGGAAGATTCGCGGGAAGAAGGAAGCGGTGATTCTGCCGATGAGATCGACCGCGCTCGGCTGAACGAGTGGCATTCGGCTTCCATTCGGGTGCACCCGGAGGCGTCGTGGAAAAGTCGTTTCGGCGAAACCGGATGCGTCCTCCGAGATGATTGCGAAAGTCGTTGTGCCGGACCCGTGATCACGGGATGATGGGAAACCGGAATTACCGGGAAAACGGGCAGATCGCCGGTATCGCAACGCCGCGACCGAATTCTGGCGCGGCATCGCGGTGCGGGCCGCTTTCGGCACGCGCCGCCGGGGCAGGAGTGGTGCGGACATGGCGCAGGTCGGATCCGGGGAACCCCCACCGGACTTCGCGACCGCCCTCCGCCACCGCCGCCTCGGCACCGGGATGACCCAGGAAGAACTGGCCCGCCGCACCGGCATCAGCACCCGCGCCATCGGCGACCTCGAACGCGGCCGGGTCGCCCGTCCCCAGACCCGCACGCTGCGCGCGCTGGCCGCCGCGCTCACCACCGATGAGGCCGAGCTGCGCGCGCTGCTGCCGCGCGGCGGTGCCGAGCCGGCCGCATCCGAACCCGGCTGGGGCGGGTTGTTGTGCGCGCCGCCACCGGAGATCGCCGATTTCACCGGCCGGGAGCGGGAGCTGGCCGAGCTGCGCGCGCGGCTCGCGGACCGCCGCGACTCGCACCGGGCGCCCGTGTTCGTCATCACCGGTGCGCCGGGGTCGGGCAAGTCCGCCTTCCTGGTGCGCGCCGCGCACCGGCTCGCCGACGCGTACCCCGGCGGGTGCTTCCACCTGCCGCTGGGCCGGGGGCCGGTGGACGTCGCGCACGTGCTGGGCGTGCTGCTCGGCGCGCTGGGAGTGCCCTCCCGCAGGTTGCCGGAGGGGACGGACGCGCGCTCCAGCCTCTACCGCTCGCTGCTGCGGGACCGGAAGGTGCTGCTGCTGGTCGACGACGTCACCGGTGAGGAGCAGGTGCGGCCGCTGCTGCCGAGCAATCCGGACTGCCTGGTGCTGGTCGCGGGCCGCCGCGGGCTCGCCGGGCTGGAATCGGTCGGGCGGGTGCCGCTGGACGTGCTCGCCCCCGCCGACTCGGTGCGGCTGCTGGCCGCGATCGCCGGAGCGGAGCGGATCCGGCGCGAGCCCTCGGCGAGCCTGGCCCTGGCCGGGCTGTGCGGGCACCTGCCGCTGGCGCTGCGCATCGCGGGCAACCGCCTCGCCGAACGGCCGCGCTGGCGGGTCGCGGACCTGCTTCGGGTGCTCGACGACCCCTCCGGTCGGCTCACCGAGCTCACCGCGGGCGACCTGCGGGTGCGGCCCGCGTTCGAGGCCTCCTACCGGCTGTGCGGTGATGTGGCGCGATCGGTGTTCCGGCGGCTCTCGGCGGTCGAGGACGGCGAGATCGCGGTGCGGCGGGTGGCGGTGCTCGGGGAGGTCGACGTGGACTCCGCCGGGCGGGCGCTGGAGGAGCTGGTCGACCTCGGGCTGCTGGAGTGCGCCGCGGGCGGTGGGAGCTACGAGCTGCCCGCGCTGCTGCGGCTGTTCGCCGCCGAGCGCTGCGCCGCCGAGGAACCGCTCCCGGCGCTGCGCGCCCGCGCCACCGCCCTGGCGGGGCGGGCGCCCGCGCGCCACCACGCCCTCCGCCGTCGCGGCGCGGGGTGCTGACCGCCCCGCCGACACGCGGTCGGGCTCACCGCCGGTGCCGCGCGCGGGTCGCTCGGCGGCGGCGGAGGTCGGGGCGCTGGTCAGGCGTCGGGGGTGTGGTCCACGATGTTGCCCCATGCGCACCGTCGTCCTGATCAATCCCTCGTCCCGCCGCGCCGCCTCCGTCGCGGCCGACGTCGTGCGCCGGTTCCGGGTGGTCTCGGCCGTCCGGGTCGTGCTGGCCCGCGACGCCGCCGAGCTCGCGGCCGGGGCTCGCACCGCGGTCGCCGACGACGTCGACGTGCTGGCCGTGCTCGGCGGTGATGGCAGCGCGCACGCGGCGGTGCAGGCCTGCGCGGGGGCGCGCACCGCGCTGGCGATCATCCCGGTGGGCACCGGCAACGACCTCGCCCGCGCGCTCGGGCTGCCGAGCGACCCGCTCGCCGCCGCCCGCGTGGCCACCGACGCCGTGCAGGGCGGGCAGCGCCGGGCCGTGGACCTGGGCCGCGTCGTCGGCGGGCAGCGCTTCGCCACCGTGCTCTGCGCCGGGTTCGACGCCCAGGTCAACGCCCGCGCCAACCACTCCCGGCTGCCCATCGGGCGCGCCCGCTACGACGTGGCGCTGCTGCGCGAGCTGGCCGAGCTGCGGGCGATGCCGCTGCGGGTGGAAGCCGACAACGTGGTGCTGGACGTGGCCGCGACCTGCGTCGCGGTCGGCAACACCCCGTTCTACGGCGGTGGAGTCCCGATCTGCCCCGAGGCCGATCCGACCGACGGTCTGTTCGACGTCACGGTCGTCGGCGAGATCAGCCGCGCCGACCTGCTGCGGGTGCTGCCCGCGATGCGCACCGGCAAGCACGTGGAGCACCCCGCCGTGCGCACGGTGCGGGCCCGTTCGGTGCGATTGGGCGGGACCAACGGCTGGACCGCGTTCGCCGATGGCGAACCCCAGGTCCGGCTCCCGGTGAGCCTGCGCTGCCAGCCGGGGGCGTTGCGGGTGCTCGCACCGGCCACGGCCACCCGCGACGGCGAGGCGGCGTGACCGGCGCGCCGGGTGCACGGTTGCGACGGGCGTCGGGGGGATGTGAAAGCCTAGTCAGGTGGCTGTGAGCCGTTCGCACTCTGACATGCATCCGGAAAGCTCGGGCTCGGATGGCGGCGCCCCCGGTTCACCGGGAGGTGCTGGCCCGCGCCGTACCCGCACCCGCGGCGGCCGGCCCACCAGCGGTGGTCCCGCCGCCGGTGGTCCCGCTGGCGGCGGTCCCGCCGAGACGGGGGGTTCTCCGGCCGAGTCCTACGCCGCGCACCGCCGCCGCAGCGCCCACCCGAAGTTCGCCGAGTTCTCCTCGGCGATGTCCTTCGAGCTCGACGCCTTCCAGCGCACCGCCTGCCAGGCCCTCGAATCGGGCCACGGGGTCCTGGTGTGCGCGCCGACGGGGGCGGGCAAGACGGTGGTCGGCGAGTTCGCGGTGCACCTGGCCCTGTCCGAGGGCCGCCGCTGCTTCTACACCACGCCGATCAAGGCGCTGTCCAACCAGAAGTTCGCCGACTTCTGCGACCGCTACGGCGAGGACGCGGTCGGCCTGCTCACCGGCGACACCTCGATCAACGGCGACGCCCAGGTGGTCGTGATGACCACCGAGGTGCTGCGCAACATGCTCTACGCGGGCTCCCGGGGCATCGACCAGCTCGGCTACGTGGTGATGGACGAGGTGCACTACCTCGCCGACCGCTTCCGGGGAGCGGTGTGGGAAGAGGTCATCCTGCACCTGCCCGACCACGTGCAGCTGGCGAGCCTGTCGGCGACGGTCAGCAACGCCGAGGAGTTCGGCGAGTGGCTGGTGGAGGTGCGCGGGGACACCACCGTCGTCGTCGACGAGCACCGCCCGGTCCCGCTGTGGCAGCACATGCAGGTCGGGTCGCGGATGTTCGACCTCTTCGGCGGCGAGACCGACGACCGGGAGCTCCAGCTCAACCCGCGGCTGCTGCGCCACACCCAGGAGCTCTCCCGGGTGCACGCGCCCTACGGGCGGGGACGCGGTGGCCCCGGCAACCGCCGCAAGGGGCCGCGTCCGCCGCGCTTCTTCCCGCCGTCCCGCGTGGAGGTCCTCGACAGCCTGAACTCGGCAGGCCTGCTGCCCGCGATCGTGTTCATCTTCAGCCGGGCGGGCTGCGACGCGGCCGTGAGCCAGTGCGTGCGCGCCGGGCTGCGCCTGACCGGGGAGCACGAGGCCGAGGAGATCCGCGAGATCATCGAGCGGCACACCAGCTCGCTGCCCGAGGCCGACCTCGCCGTGCTGGGCTACTGGGAGTGGCGCGACGCCCTGGAGCGCGGGGTCGCCGCGCACCACGCCGGGCTGCTGCCCGCGTTCAAGGAGACCGTCGAGGAGCTGTTCGTCCGGGGCCTGGTCAAGGCGGTCTTCGCCACCGAGACCCTGGCGCTGGGCATCAACATGCCCGCCCGCACCGTGGTGCTGGAGCGGCTGGTCAAGTTCAACGGCGAGTCCCACGTCGACCTCACCCCCGGCGAGTACACCCAGCTCACCGGGCGAGCGGGACGGCGCGGCATCGACGTCGAGGGTCACGCGGTCGTGGTCTGGCAGCCCGGCGTGGACCCCAAGCAGGTCGCCGGGCTCGCCTCCACCCGCACCTACCCGCTGCGCTCCTCGTTCCGCCCCGGCTACAACATGGCGGTCAACCTGGTGCAGCGCGTCGGGCGGGACGCGGCGCGCGACCTGCTGGAGCAGTCCTTCGCGCAGTTCCAGGCGGACCGCTCGGTGGTCGGCATGTCGCGGCGGGTGGACCGCAACGCCGAGGCCCTGCAGGGCTACGCCGAATCGATGACCTGCCACCTCGGCGACTTCGCCGAGTACTTCGCGCTGCGCCGCCGGATCGCCGAGC
Source organism: Saccharopolyspora antibiotica (assembly GCF_047200635.1). NCBI lineage: Bacteria > Bacillati > Actinomycetota > Actinomycetes > Pseudonocardiales > Pseudonocardiaceae > Saccharopolyspora > Saccharopolyspora antibiotica. The sequence goes on from NZ_JBJZOI010000006.1 coordinate 117,645, forward strand.
GGGAGAAGGTGCTGGCCAAGCAGAACCGGGCGTCCAAGCGGGCCGAGGCGGCGAAGTCGCTGGAGCGGCTGCGCAAGGGCGACGTCATCCAGGTCCCCGCCGGGCGCCGCTCCGGGCTCGCCGTGGTGATCGACCCCGGCCTGGAGCCGATGGGCGAGCCGCGCCCGCTGGTGGTCACCGAGGACCGCTGGTCCGGTCGGCTGTCGGTCGCCGACTTCACCTCGCCGGTGGAGGCGCTGGGCCGGATGCGGCTGCCCAAGCACGTCGACACCCGCTCGCCGAAGTCCCGCCGCGACCTGGCCTCCGGGCTGCGGGAGACGGGGATCTCCACGTCGGGCGGGCGGAGCAGGCGGCGGGCGGACTCCGGCGACGACGCCGAGCTGGCGAGCCTGCGGCGCGCGCTCAAGGCGCACCCGTGCCACGGCTGCGACGAGCGGGAGAAGCACGCCCGCTGGGCCGAGCGCCACGAGCGGCTGCGGTCGGAGACCGAGCACCTGCGGCGCAAGGTCGCGACCACGACGCACTCGCTGGCGCGCGCCTTCGACCGGATCATCGGGCTGCTCGCCGAGCGCGACTACGTCACCGCGGACGATCCGGAGCGGCCGGTGACCGAGCACGGCAGGCGGTTGTCCCGGCTCTACAGCGAGTCCGACCTGCTGGCCGCCGAGTGCCTGCGCGCGGAGATCTGGACCTCGCTGCAACCCGCCGAACTCGCGGCGGTCGTGTCCGCGCTCGTGTTCGAGTCCCGCCGGGAGAGCCCGGTGGCCCCGGCGGTGCCCTCCGGTCCGGTCACCGACGCGCTGGAGAGGACCTGGCACGTCTGGGGCGAGCTGGAGGAGGACGAGCGCAGGCACAAGCTGGACCGCACCAGGGAACCGGACGCCGGTTTCGCCTGGCCGGTGTACCGGTGGGCGCGGGGCGAGTCGCTGGAGCGGGTGCTCACCGCGGCCGAGTCCACCGGGCACGAGCTCTCCGCCGGCGACTTCGTGCGCTGGTGCAGGCAGGTGGTGGACCTGCTGGACCAGATCCGGGACGTCACCGGCAGGTCCGATCCGATCGGCTCGGCGGCGGCGAAGGCCGTCGCGGCGATCCAGCGGGGAGTCGTGGCGGCCGGCGCGATGTGATCGCCGGGGTACCGGCCGCGGTTCCGGGCTGTGATTGGATCTGTCGCGTGGCGGGTCGGGGGTCGCCGCACCGGAACGAGCAGCCAGTCCCCGGAGGTACCTGATGACCGGCCCCTACGGACCGCCCCCGCAGCGCGGTCGGCCTCCGCACCCCGGTGGTCCGCAGGCCCACCCGCGCGGGGGGCCGGGGCGACCGGGCAGGCCGCGGCCCGCTCCGCCGGGGCCGCGGGACGTCGGCGCGGCCGAGACGACTCACCCGAACCTGCCGCCGATCACGGTCGGGCCGCCCGGGCGCGGCTCGGCGCCGCCGCCCCCGCCGCTGCCACCCCGGCGGGCCTCGAAGGCGCCGTGGCTGATCGGCGGGGTCGTCCTCGTCGCGGTCGCCGGATCGCTCGCCGTGGTGGGCTTCGTGCACCCGGCTGTGCTGGTGCACGACCGGTTCGACGCGAACAGCGTGCAGCACGGCGTCGCGCGGACCCTGGAGCGCTCCTACCACCTCAGCGCCGTCGAGTCGGTGCGCTGCCCGGACGGGCAGCGGGTCGTGGTCGGCAGCAGCTTCGACTGCGAGGTGTCGCTGCCCGGCGGCCGCAAGCGCGTCTCCGTCACCGTCCGGGACTCCTCCGGGACCTACGAGGTCGGCTACCCGAGGTAGCGGGAATTTCGCTCGACGCGCGCCGCTGCGCTGGGCAGGATCGGGGGTGTGAACGACCTCGACGTACGACACCTGGCCGAGTCCGAGTACCGCGCGGCGCACGAGCTGTTCGTGGCCTCGTTGCACCACACCGAGCGCACCCCCGAGGAGCGGTGGGCGCGTTCGGTGACGCGCTACGAGCCGGGACGCGCGTTCGGGGCGTTCCTCGGCGGCGAGCTCAGCGGTACCGCGATGTCGCTGAGCTCGGCGCTGGAGGTGCCCGGCGGGGCGGTGCTGCCCGCGGCGGCGGTGACCGGGGTCGGGGTGCGCGCGGACCGCACGCGGCGCGGGCTGCTGCGGGCGCTGATGGACGCCCAGCTCGCCGACCTCCGGGAGCGCGGCGAGCCGATCGCGATGCTGCACGCGTCGGAGACGACGATCTACCCGCGCTTCGGCTACGGCCTGGCCAGTCGCACCTACCGGCTCGCGATCGCCAGCTCGCTGGCGCGGATGCGGCCGGAGGTTCCGGTCGGCGGGAGCGTGCGGCTGGTGGACGGCCCCGCCGCCGAGGAGCTGCTCCCGGAGCTCTACGCCCGGATCGCGACGGGCAGGCCCGGGCTCATCGCCCGGAACGCGGGCTGGTGGGCGACCCGGCTGTGCGACACCGCGGGGAACGGCGGTTCGACGCGGATCGCGGTGCGCTCCGACGAGTCCGGCGCCGACGACGGCTTCGTGCTGTTCGCGCCGTCCAAGACCGACCACCGCTTCGGGGACGGCTCGGTGACGGTGCGGATCACCGATCTCGTCGGCGCCGGCCCCGCCGCCTCGGCCTCGCTGTGGCGGTTCGTGCTCGGCCTGGACCTGATGACCGAGGTCGTCGCGATCGACCGGCCGCTGGACGAGCCGCTGCACTGGTGGCTGGAGGAGCGGCGCGGGTGCCGGGTCGAACGGCTCGACGACGACCTGTGGGTGCGGTTGGTGGACGTGCCGACCGCCCTGGCCGCCCGCTCCTGGGGCGCGGCGGAACCCGTGGTGGTCGAGGTGCGCGACGCGACGCTGCCGGACAACGCCGGGAACTACCGGATCGGCCCGGACGGTGCCGTGCGCTGCGCGGAGCGCCCCCAGCTCGCCCTGGACGCGGCCCTGCTGGGCGCGTTGTACCTGGGCGACGTCGCGCCGTCGACGCTGGCGGCGGCCGGCCTGATCGAGGTGCGCGAACCCGCGGCCCTCGACCGCGCGGACCGGCTGTTCGCGGTGCCGCGGCCGCCGTGGTGCGGCACCGGGTTCTGATCAGCCGCCCACGGCGGCGATCAGCCGGTCCAGCGGGCCGCCGAGGCCCCAGCGCGCCCCGAGCTCCGCGAGCCGGTCCGGATCGGCGGGGGCGGCGGGCACGGCGTCGTCCTCGCGATCGACCACCACGGGCGCGTCCCGCGCCACCAGCACCACCGAGGGGGCGGCGTCCAGGTAGCCCGAGGACTCGGCCAGCTTCCCGCGCACCCGGGGGGTGAGCCGCCGGTCCTCGCGCGCGGCCGCGGCGCGCAGCGCCTCCAGCGAGCCGAACTCGGTGATCAGCTTCGCGGCGGTCTTCTCCCCGATGCCCGCCACCCCGGGCAGGCCGTCCGAGGGGTCGCCGCGCAGCATCGCCATCTCGGCGTAGGCGATCCCGGCCCGCGCCGGGTCCAGCGCGTAGCGCTCGGCCAGCTCAGCGGGCCCGAACTCCTGCGCCTTGGCCAGCCCCGCGCCCACGTAGCGCACCCGCACCGGGACCGGCTCGGTGCGCACCAGCTGGAACAGGTCGCGGTCACCCGTGACGACCTCCACCCGGTCCGCGCGCTCGCGGTCGGCCAGGGCGCCGATGACGTCGTCGGCCTCGTAACCCGCGGCCTCGGCGGTCGCCACGCCCAGGGCGTCGAGCACCTCCAGCACGACGGGGATCTGCGGGCCGAGCGCGTCCGGCACCTCTTCCGCGTCCGGCTGCTGCTCGGCGACGCGGTGCGCCTTGTAGGAGGGCAGCGCCTCGACGCGGAACCGCGGGCGCCAGTCGGCGTCCAGGCAGGCCACCACCCGGCTCGGCCGCTGCTCGGCGAGCAGCTTCGCGAGCATGTCGCAGAACCCGCGGACCGCGTTCACCGGAGTGCCGTCGGGGGCGGTGAGCGAGTCGGGGAGCGCGTAGTACGAGCGGAACCACAGTCCGGCGGAGTCGATCAGCATCACGGATCCGGTCACGGCGCCCACTCTGTCACGCCCCACCGGCACCGGCCTTCGACCGGCCGCGGGCGAAGGCTGTCAGATCGCTGTCACTAGGCCACCCGAGTTACCGCTTAGGGTCTGAACCAGTGCCGCCCGTCGTGGACGGGCGGCGCGCGGATCTCCCGGCCGCCGAGGCCGGGGCTGGACGGCCCGTCAACGCACCCCCGACCGGTGGCGGGCCGACTCCGGCCGAGCGATCGATCCTCCCCGGACGTCACCGCTCGGCCGGTGCGGCGAGCCGGGCCGGACCTTCGAGTCCTGCCCGGCTCGCTCAGCGCCTCCGGGGCGCGCTCCGCGCGCCGAGCTCGGCCCCGAACCACGCCGAGGAGGTCGCGCGGGCGGGCGGCCGGGACGCGACGCCGCTGGGACGAGGCGAGGGCCCGCGGCGGCGCGGCCGCAGGTTGGCCGGTCCGGTGGGCCACCCGAGGGATACGCGGGCGCCGAGCGGCACTTAGGGTAAGTGGCCATGGCCACTGATTCGCTCAAGCAGGATCCCGCGGTGCTGGCAGCCCGGCTGGGACGAGCCGCCGAGGCGGCCGCTACCGCGGACCTCGACGCCCTGCTGATCACCCCCGGTTCGGACCTGCGGTACCTGCTCGGTGCTCGCGGCGAGTCCTTCGAGCGGCTGAGCGCCCTGGTGCTGCCCGCCGCGGGCCGCCCCGGCGCCCCGGTGCTGGTGCTGCCGAAGCTGGAAGCCCCCGGCTACGCGGACGTGCCCGCCCAGGAGCTCGGAGTCGAGATCATCACCTGGGTCGACGGCGAGGATCCGCACGCGCTGGTCGCGGACCTGCTGAAGCGGGGCGGGGCGCCGTCCCGGCTCGCGGTCGCGGACGTGATGCCCGCGCTGCACGCCCTGCCGCTGCGCGGGGTGACCGGTGCGGAGCAGGTGCTGGCCGGGCCGGTGCTGCGCGAGCTGCGGATGCGCAAGGACGCCGCTGAGATCGAGCAGCTGCGCGCCGCGGGTGCCGCGATCGACCGGGTGCACGCGCGGATGGCGGAGTTCCTCCGCGCCGGGCGCACCGAGGCGGAGGTGGGCGCGGACATCGCCGCCGCCATCGTCGAGGAGGGGCACGCGGAGGCCGAGTTCGTCATCGTCGGCTCGGCCGCGAACGGGGCGAGCCCGCACCACGACGTCTCCGGCAGGGTGATCGAGGCCGGGGACGTGGTGGTCGTGGACATCGGCGGCCCGCTGCCCTCCGGCTACAACTCCGACTCCACCCGCACGTACGCGGTGGGCGAGCCCGCGCAGGCGGACGTGGCGGAGACCTACGCGGTGCTGCAGGCCGCGCAGGCGGCCGCCGTGCGGGCGGTGCGCCCCGGCGCGACGGCGGAGTCGATCGACGCGGCCGCGCGGGAGCCGATCGCGGCGGCCGGGTTCGGCGAGCGGTTCATCCACCGCACCGGCCACGGCATCGGCCTGGACGTCCACGAGGAGCCCTACATCATCGGCGGCAACGACCTGGTGCTGGAGGCGGGCATGGCGTTCAGCGTCGAGCCCGGCATCTACCACCCGGGGCGCTGGGGCGCCCGGATCGAGGACATCGTGATCGTCACCGACGACGGCGTGCTCAGCGTCAACGAGCGACCGCGCGACCTGGTGGTGCTGCCGGCGTGAGCGACCGCAACACGGGCGAGCTGGAGGCGACCGACCGGGCCATCCTGCGCGAGCTGGCGCACGACGGCCGGTGCAGCTTCACCGATCTCGCCGAGCGCGTGGGCCTGAGCGTCTCCGCCGTGCACCAGCGGGTGCGGCGCCTGGAGCAGCGCGGGGCGCTGCTGGGCTACGTGGCCAAGGTGGACGGTGACCAGATCGGCCTCCCGATGACGGCGTTCATCTCGCTGACGCCGATCGATCCGGCGGCGCCGGACGACTACCCGCAGCGGCTGGAGCACCTGCCGGAGATCGAGTCCTGCTACTCGGTCGCGGGGGACGAGTCCTACATCCTGCAGGTGCGGGTGGCCTCGCCGTTGGGCCTGGAGGAGCTGCTGCGCCAGATCCGGGAGGCGGCGAAGGTCTCCACCCGCACGACGGTGGTGCTGTCCACGCCGTACGAGCACCGGCCGCCGCAGATCTGATCGCGTCCTACCTGGAGTGGCGGTGCCGGTTCGTCCGGCGCCGCCACTCCGCTTTTCGGGGTTCGTTGGTGCGCGGGGGAAATCCGTCTCATGTTCGGCGGGACGGTACCAGTCGCCGCGATGCCCGGGAGGGGGCGCCGATGCGCTCGAGGAACGCTCGGACGTGCTCGTGCGAGCCCGGAGCGGACGGTGCGACGAGCGCTCGCGAAATCCGCATTCGCCGTGAAAGTTTGCACTGTGACTGAGTATTGCCAGTGAGCGGGAGAGATATCCGCACTATGTCGTGGTTTTTCGCGGGCACGCCTGTCCGGACACCGGAAAAACCGCCCGCAGACAGGGAAAACGACCGCGTCCGAGGACGGGGTCTTGCGATTCTCGCGCTCCCCGGGATTGAATGACCGCCCGACGCAGCGGAGATCGGGGACCGAACAGCACCCGGAATTCCCCGCGCCAGCAACGAGTGCCCCTCCGCGAACCGGCGTCCTCCGGCCGGAAGCCGACGCGAGCGGAGAACGCGGCACCAGGAACCTGAGTGGGTGGCATGAGATTCACGGAGATCGCGGACTACAGCGTCCGGCCGGGCAGGGTCGCCCGGTGGAGCGCCACGCCCGTCGAAGGAGCGCAGCCCGCAGTCGACCCGCGCCCGCCCTCGCACCTGCAGCAGGCGCACGTGCGGAAGGCCGCCGCGACGGCGGGGAGCGCCGATCCGAGCTGGCTCGCGATCGGGTTCGACCTCGACGGCCCGTTGGACGAGGAGGCCTGGCGCGCCGCGCTGCTGCGCTGGGTCGACCGGCACGAGACCCTGCGCAGCGGGCTGGATCCGACCCCGGGCGGCGTCCGCCGCCGCACCTGGGGACCCGGGCGGTTGTCCCTGTCCCGCACCGAGATCGGCGCGCACCACGACCCCGCGGAACTCTCCGCGGCGCTGCGCGAGCTGTTCACCGCGCACACCGATCCGACCCGCTGGCCCTCGTTCGTGGCCGCCACGGTCGAGCGCGCGGACTCCTGCACCGCCTGCCTCGCCTTCGACCACGGCAACGTCGACGGCTACTCCATCCTGCTGGTCGCCCAGGAGCTCCAGGAGCTCTACGCCGCCGCCAGGGAAGACAGGCCCGCCGAGCTGCCGGAGGTCGGCAGCTACGTGGAGTTCTGCGCGCGGGAACGGGAGTACAGCGAGGGATTCGAACGCACCGACGAGCCCGTGGCGCGGTGGGCCGAGTTCCTCGCGGACGGTGGCGGGGAGCTGCCCGGCTTCCCGCTGCCGCTGGCCGAGGGCGCTGCCGCCCCGGTCACCCGGGTGAGCCAGCACGGGTTGTGCGAATGGCTGGTGGACGACGCGGGCGCGGCCGCCTTCGAGCGGGCCTGCCGTCGCAACGGTGGCAGCGCCTTCGCCGGGTCGCTCGCCGGGTTGGCGCTGGCCGCTTCGCGCTCCGGTGCCGGCGACGGCACCGGGCTGGGCGAGGCGGAGACCTTCCGAGCCCTGCTGCTGATGCACACCCGATCGGCCCGGCAGTGGGCGCGCGCGCTGGGCTGGTTCGTCGGCCTCGCCCCGGTGGAGCTCGCGCTGCCGGTGGGCGCGGGAACACCGGACGGGATCGATCTGCTGGACCTGATGCCCGGGGCGGGCGCCGCGCTGCGGCGGGCGAAGCCGCTCTCGGCGGTGCCGGTGCCGAAGGTCTGCGAGCTGCTCGGCGTCGAGGCCGAGCCGAGGTTCGTGGTGTCCTACATGGACCTGCGCGCCAGCCCCGGCGCGTCCAGCTGGAACGAGTGGCGGGCGCGGGCGCTGCACGCCCCGGCCAGCTCCACCGACGAGGTCTACGTCTGGATCAACCGCAGCCACGACGGCATCTACGCGACGAGCCGGTTCCCGGGGACGCCCCGCGCGGACACCGCGGTGCGGGAGTACATCGCCCGGCTGCGCCACTTGGTGCGCACCGCCGCCGCCACCGCCGACCCCGGCTCCGCGCCCGGGATAGCTCCACTGTGGACGAATGGTGCGGTGGCGGACCGCACGCCGGTGGGCGCGGGAACCCGCCGCACCGGCAGCGAGAAGGGATTTCGAGCATGAGGATGAACGAACTCCGCGATTACGCGCCCGACCCCGGTCGCCTCGTCGAGTGGCGCCCGGCGGAGTCCGTGGCGGATGCGGTGCGCACCGCGCCCGAGCACCCGGCGCCGCCCTCGCCGATCCAGGAGAACCACCTGCGCCGCTCGCTGGCCAACGAGGCCGCGGGCGCGGTGCACTCGCCCTGGCTGTCCACGGTCTTCGAGCTGCCCGGACCCATCGACGTCGCCGCGATGACGGCGGCCTGGGGCGAGTGGGTGCGCAGGCACCGCACCCTGCTCACCTGGTTCGAGGAGACCGGGGGAGGACTGCGCCGCCGCGCGCTGGATCCCGACGCCCTCGCCTTCGACTGCGTCGAGATCGCCCAGCACGCCGATACCGAGCGCGTCCGCGAACACCTGGCGCACCGCTTCGACACCGCCACCAGCGCGCTGGACTGGCCGCCGTTCGTGTTCGGCGCGGTGCTGCGCGAGGACTCCTGCTCGGTGTTCTTCGCCGTGGACCACGCGCACACCGACGGCTACTCGATCTTCCTGGTCTTCGACGAGCTGCGCAGGCTCTACGAGCAGCACCGCACCGGCGAGCCCGCGCTGCTGCCCGAGGTGGGCGATCACGCGGAGTTCGCCGCCCGGGAGCGCGCCGCCGAGATCACCCCGGGGGACCGGGACGCCGCCGTGCGGGTGTGGAGCGAGTTCTGGCTCGCCGGCGGGGAGCGGCCGCCCTCGTTCCCGCTGCCGCTGGGCCTGGAGGACGGTGCGCCTCCGGGCAAGCTGCTCACCGAGCGGGAGCTGTTCGACAAGGAGCAGGCCGAGGCCTTCGCGAAGCGCTGCCGCCAGCACGGGGGGAACTTCGCCGCCGGGATCTTCGCGGCGCTGGCCGTGGCCGCCGCCGAGCTGGCGGGGGCCGAGCACTTCCGCACCCTGAGCCCGGTGCAGACCCGGGACGAGCGGCGCTGGGCGGTGGCGCAGGGCTGGTTCATCAACCTGGTTCCGCTGCACTTCGAGCTCGCCGGGCTCGGCACCTTCGGGGAGGTCCTCGGCGCCGCCGAGGCGGCCTTCGCCCGCGCTCGGACCGTCGCGCACGTCCCCGCGGCGACGCTGATCGAACAGCTGGGACCGTCCCTGCGGTTGCAGCAGGACGCGCGCACGGTGCTGCCGATCGTGTCGTTCATCGACCTGCGCCGGATCCGCGGCAGCGAGCTGTGGGAGCAGGCCGGGGCGCAGGTGCTCAGCGGGCCGGGCGAGGGCTTCGACGTGCCGATGTGGATCAACCGGTTGCGCGGGCTGACCTACCTCAAGGCCAGCTATCCGGACACCCCGGTCGCGGCGGTGAACGTGGCCCGGTACCTGGATCGCACCCGGGACGTGCTGCACCGCGTGCTGGCCGAGGGCGATCACGCGTTCCGGGTCCCGGTCGCGGCAGCGGGGCGCTGAGCCGCGCTCCAGCGGCGCGTCCCGAGCGTCGGAACCGTCGCGGGAGACCACCCCGGTGCCGCCGAGGGGCCGCCCGCCGGCTCGCGGACAGGAGAGGACCTCGCGGCGGCTCGGACGGCTTTCCCCCGGCGGCCTCCCCGGGCAGCATGGGATCTTCCCGGACGCGGTGAGGAGCGGGTGGCATGGAGTACGCGGAGTACCGGGGGCGGGACGGCACCGGGCTGGCGGAGCTGATCCGATCGGGCGAGGTCTCGGCCGCCGAGGTCCTGGAGGCGGCGCTGCGGCGCGCCGACCAGGTCGGGCCCCGGTTGAACGCGATCACCCGCCGGCTCGACGAGCGCGCCCGCGAGCGCGTCCGGGAGAACCCCTCCGGCCCGCTCGGCGGGGTGCCGTTCCTGCTCAAGGACCTGCACCAGGAACTCGCCGGGGTGCCCTCCAGCTGCGGTTCGGCCTCGCTGCGGGACCTCCCGGAGCCGCAGACCGCCGAGGTGGTGCGCCGCTGGGAGGCGGCCGGGCTGGTCGTCTTCGGCCGCACCAACACCCCCGAGTTCGGCGGCAAGGCGATCACCGAGCCCGACGCCTTCGGCCCGGCCCGCAACCCGTGGGCGCTGGACCGGACCCCGGGCGGGTCCTCGGGTGGTTCGGCCGCGGCGGTGGCCGCCGGAGTGGTCCCGCTGGCGGCGGCCAGCGATGGTGGCGGTTCGATCCGCATCCCGGCCGCCTGCTGCGGGTTGTTCGGGCTCAAGGCGGGGCGCGGGCTGGTGCCCGCCGGGCCCCGGCGCGCGGAGGGCTTCCACGGGGCCGCCGTCGACGGAGTGCTGTCCCGGACGGTGCGCGACGGCGCCGCCGGGCTCGACGCGCTGGTGGGGCCCTGCCCGGCCGGCCCGTACGCGGCGGCCGCCCCGGAACGGCCCTTCGCCGAGGAGATCGGGCGCGAGCCGGGAACGCTGCGCATCGGCTTCAGCGCGGCGTCCGCGCTCGGCGACCCGCACCCGGAGGCGGTGGCGGCGATGACCTCGGCCGCCGAGCTGCTGGCCGGGCTCGGCCACGAGGTCGAGGAGGCCCCCGCCCCGGTCGATCTGGGCGCGCTGTCCGAGGACTTCCTGCGCAGCTGGTCGGTGAAGCTGGCCGCCGACCTCGCCGAGGCCCGCGGCCGAACCGGGGCCGGGCCGGGGGAGTTCGAGCTCGACACCCGGCTGCTCGCGGCGGTGGGCCGCAGCACCTCCGGGCCGGAGTACGTGGCGCTGCTGAACTCCTGGCACGCGCACGCCGTGCGGCTGGCGGAGTTCCACTCGCGCTATGACCTGCTGCTCACCCCGACCCTGGCGAGTCCGCCGGTGCGGGTCGGGGAGCTCACCACTCCCGCGCCGATGCGGGCGCTGGGCAGGCTGGTGCTGGCGCTGCGCGGGGGTGGGTTGCTGCGCCGCTCCGGGGTGGTGGACCGGATCGCCCGGGAGAACCTGCGCCACGTGCCCTACACCCAGCTGGCCAACCTCACCGGCCGCCCGGCCATGTCGGTCCCGCTGCACCGCACCGCGGACGGACTCCCGCTGGGGGTCCAGTTCGTCGCCCCGCTCGCCGGGGAGGGCTTGCTGTTCCGCCTCGCCGCCCAGCTGGAGCGGGCAGCTCCCTGGTCCGCCCTCGAACCCCCGCTGGACTGACCGCCCGCTCGCGACCCGGCCGCCGGAGCGGTTCCGCCGCGCCCGGCCGCCACGAGCGGCCAGCTGCCGGGGGATCAGGCGAGCTGGGCGTCCAGCGTGATGGTGGTGCCGGTCAGCGCCGCCGACACCGGGCAGATCTCCTTGGCCCGCTGCGCGGCGCGCTGGAAGGCGTCGTCGTCGGCGCCGGGCACGCTGGCGCGCACGGTCAGCGCGATGCCGGTGATGGCGAAGCCGCCGCCGGACTTGCCGAGCGTGACCTCGGCGCTGCTGTCGATGCGTTCGGGGGTGTGCCCGGCTTCGCCGAGCAGCCCCGACAGCTGCATCGCGTAGCAGGCCGAGTGCGCGGCGGCGATGAGCTCCTCCGGGCTGGTCTGCCCGTTCGGGTCCTCCGCGCGGGTCGCGAACGACACGGGGAACTCGCCCGCGTTCGAGGAGTCCAGCGTGACGGTGCCCGAACCCGAGCCCAGATCACCGGTCCAGCTCGTCGTGGCGTTGCGATCGGCCATGGCCTCTCCTCCGTCGTCGGCGTCGTGCGGAACGACCTGGGTTCCCAGGACGAGCTGAGGCTCGCAGAGCTTCCGGCGGAGCGCCGCGCGGAATCGCACCGACCGCCCGGCGGGGGAGATCAACCCTCGGCGGAGGCGGTGAGGCTGTGGACGAGCAGGGGCAGGGTGCGCATCACGTTCTCGCGGACCGCGCGGTCGGCCTCCTCGGCGCCGGAGAGGATCGCCTCCTGCATCGCGGAGTCGAACTGGTCCACCAGCATCCGCGTCAGGTCCACGGTGTCGATCACGAACCGCACGCCCACCGAGCGCACCGCGACGTCGATCATCGCCGCGAGCTCCTCCAGGAACCGGCGGGAGGACTCCAGGAAGCGCGGCGCCACCTCGGGATCGCGCAGCGCCAGCAGCTTGAACTCGCTGTTGATCAAGCACCACTGGCGGTTGTCCGGCTGGAAGGACAGCACGTCGGCGATGACGCCTTCGATGAGGTGCGGATCCGGCTTGCCGCCGGTCGCGCCGAGCGGGGCGATGAGCCGGGCGAAGTGCTCCCGCAACGTCTCCAGCCGCACCCGGTTCTCCCGCTCGGTGAGGGCGAAGAACAGCTCCTCCTTGCTGCTGAAGTTCGAGTAGAACGCGCCGCGGGTGAACCCGGCGTCATCGGTGATCGCCTCGATCGAGGTGCCGTTGATGCCGTGCTCGCAGAACTGGCGGTACGCGGCGTCCATCAGCCGCTCGCGGGTCTTGGCGCGGCGAGCGGTCTCGCGCGCGCCGTCGACCGCGGGCCTGTTCGGGCTCACCAACGAAATCGTCCTCCCCTGCGGGTCCGGTACCTGCGGTGCTCCCGCTGTGACGCGGCCCGCGTAGAACACCTCCCATCGTATCGGATACGCTGCTGTATCGGATACATTGCTGTATCCAACTTCCCCCTATCTGGTGACCCGCCGATCGGCGCGGAACCTCCCGGCGACAGGAGTGCGGCGTGTCCTCGTTCCTCTACTCACTGGGGCGGAGGGCCTACGCCGCCCGCAAGACCGTCCTCGTGCTCTGGCTGCTCGCCCTCGTCGTCACCGGCGGCGCGGGCGGCCTGCTGTTCAAGGGGATGGACAACAACGTCACGATCCCCGGTACCGAGGCGCAGAACGCGCTCGACCGGCTGTCGGTGACGTTCCCGCAGACCAGCGGCGCCTCCGCGCAGCTCATCGTGGTCGCCCCGGACGACGTCCGGGCCCCGGAGGTCCGGGCGGAGGTCGACCGCGCGGTCGACGAGCTCGCCGACATGGACGAGGCCGCCTCCGTCATCTCGCCGTACGACGAGGACCTCGGCGGATCCATCAGCGAGGACGGCAGGGCCGGGCTGATCATGGTCCAGCTCGAGGGCCAGATGATGGAGATCTCCGAGCCCACCAAGGACCACATCGCCGGGATCGCCCAGGACCTCCAGGACCGGCTGCCGGAGGGGTCGGAGGCCTCCCACGGCGGGCCGCTGTTCGCGCAGAGCTTCCCGGGCCTGAGCATCGTCGAGGCGCTCGGCCTGGTGATCGCGATCGTGGTGCTGATGATCACCCTGGGCTCGTTCCTGGCGGCTGGGATGCCGCTGGTGAACGCCCTGATCGGGGTGGGCATCTCCACCATGCTGATCCTGATCTCGACCGCCTTCGGCGCCGTCACCGCCACCACGCCGCTGCTGGCGCTGATGCTGGGCCTCGCCGTCGGGATCGACTACGCGCTGTTCATCGTCTCGCGCCACCAGCAGGAGCTGGCCGACGGCGTGGGGCCGCAGGAGGCCGCCGCGCGCGCCACCGCCACCGCGGGCTCCGCGGTGATCTTCGCCGGGTTGACCGTGGTCATCGCCCTGGTCGGGCTCGGCGTCGCGGGCATCCCGTTCCTCACCACGATGGGCGTGGCCGGTGCCGTCGCCGTCGCCGTCGCCGTGCTCATCTCGCTGACCCTGATCCCCGCGCTGCTCGGCTTCGCCGGGGACCGCCTCACCCCGCGCTCCGCGCGAGCGAGCAGGCGGGCCGCGAGCGCCAAGCGACCCGTCGGGGAGCGCTTCTTCTCCGGCTGGGTGCGCGGCGCCACCCGGTTCCCGCTGGTCACCGTGATCGCGGTGGTCGGCGTCCTAGGCCTCGCCTCGGTGCCCGCCGCCGGGCTCCGGCTCGCGCTGCCCGACGCGGGCGCGCTCGCCGCGCAGGACCCGGCCCGGGTCACCTACGACCTCACCGCCGAGCACTTCCCGAAGGGCTTCAACGGCCCGCTGATCGTCACCGGCAGCATCGTCACCAGCGAGGACCCCCTCGGCCTGATGAACGACCTCAAGGGGGAGATCGAGCGGCTGCCCGGCGTGGCCGACGTGCCGCTGGCGGTGCCGAACCCCACCGCGGACACCGGCATCGTGCAGGTCATCCCCGAGGGCGCTCCGGACTCGGAGCAGACCAAGGACCTGGTGGAGGAGATCCGCTCGCTGCGCGGGCACTTCATCGACACCTACGGCATCGACATCTCCGTCACCGGCTTCACCGCCGTCGGCATCGACGTCTCGGACAAGCTCGGCCAGGCGCTGCTGCCCTTCGGCATCGTGGTCGTCGGCCTCTCGCTGGTGCTGCTGACGATGGTGTTCCGCTCCATCGCGGTGCCGATCAAGGCCACCCTCGGCTACCTGCTCAGCATCGGCGCCTCGATGGGCATCGTCACGCTGGTGTTCCAGGACGGCTGGTTCGCCGAGGCGATCAACGTCGCCCGCACCGGGCCGGTGATCAGCTTCATGCCGATCGTGCTGATGGGCATCCTGTTCGGCCTCGCGATGGACTACGAGGTCTTCCTCGTCTCGCGGATCCGCGAGGAGTACGTGCACACCAAGGACGCGCAGGCCGCGATCCGCACCGGCTTCGTCTCCTCCGGCAAGGTCGTCACGGCCGCCGCGATCATCATGTTCGCGGTCTTCGCCGCGTTCGTCCCGGACGGCGACGCGAACCTCAAGCCGATCGCGATGGGCCTGGCCATCGGGGTGTTCATCGACGCCTTCGTGGTGCGCATGACGCTGGTCCCCGCCGCGCTGGCGCTGCTCGGCGACAAGGCCTGGTGGATGCCGCGGAAGCTGGACCGGGTGCTGCCCTCCTTCGACGTCGAGGGCGAGAACCTGCGCGAGGAGATCGCGCTGGCCGACTGGCCGCGGCCTGGCGCCGACCACGCCGTGGCCTGCGAGGGCCTCGGCCTCGACGACCCCGGCACCGGTGCGCCGGTGTACCGGGAGGTGGGCTTCGCGGTGGCGCGCGGCGGCGTGCACGTGGTGCGCGGCGGCGACGAGTCCGCGATCACCGCGGTGCTGCTCACCCTCTCCGGTCGGCTGCGGGCCGACCAGGGCAAGCTCAAGGTCCTCGGCCACGTGCTGCCCGCCCGCGCCTCGACGGTGCGCTCCCGCGTCGCCTACGTCGACGCCGGTGCGGGCGGAGCGGACGCGGTCCGCCGGGCGCTGCGGGAGGAGCCCGAGATCCTCGTGGTCGACCGCACCGACCGGGTCTCCGACCCGGCGCGGCGGCTGGAGATCCGCGATCTGCTCAGCGGTGGCCACCGGACGGTCATCGCGGGCACCACCGGCCTGTCCGACGTCCGCGACATCCTGCCCGCGAGCGGGGGCGGCGCGACCGTCGCCGACCTGCGCGACTCCGCCGCCGAGCCCGGGCTCGTCTCCGGCGCGACCCGCTAGAAAGCCGAGGTAATCCAACGATGGCGAAGAGCCGCTTCCTGCTGCCGCTGGCCGGTCTGCTGCTGGTGCCGCTGGCGATCGCGGGCCTGCTGATCTGGTCGCTGGGCGCGCCCCAGGACCGCTTGAAGGACGTCAAGGCGGCCGTCGTGAACAACGACGAGCCGATCGAGATCAACGGCCAGCTCACCCCGCTGGGCCGCCAGCTGTCGGCGAAGCTCGTCGGCGGGGAGATCGAGAGCAACTACAGCTGGGAGTTCGCCACTCCGCGGACCGCCGCCGAGGGCGTGGCGGACGGCACCTACGCGGCGGTCGTGACCATCCCGGAGAACTTCTCCCGGGCGGCCACCTCCTTCTCCCGCGATCCCGCGGAGGCGAAGAAGGCCACCATCGACGTGAGCACCGGGGAGCGCAGCCGCTTCGCCGACGAGGCGATCAGCCGGGTGGTGACCTCCACGGCGGCGGACCTGCTGGGTCAGCAGCTCACCACCACCTACCTGGACAACGTCTACGTCGGTTTCAACACCCTCGGCGACAAGCTCGGCGAGGCCTCCGACGGCGCGACCTCGCTGGCGGACGGCGCGCAGCAGCTCGCTGGCGGCACCGACCAGCTCGCCGGTGGTGCCGACCAGCTCGCGGACGGCTCCCGGGCCCTGGCGGACGGCATCGGCGCGCTGGAGGACGGCGCCCAGCAGCTCAAGACCGGCACGAGCGGGCTCGCCGACGGCATCGGCCAGCTCCGGGAGCAGACCGCGCAGCTCCCGCAGCAGGCCGAGACCCTCGCCGGCGTCTCCGCGCAGGAGGCCCAGGGCGTGCAGCAGCTCGCGGGCGGGCTGGAGGGGATGTCCGCGAGCCTCGCCGAGATGAGCGCGGAGTGCCCGCCCGGCGTGATCCCGATCTGCAACGAGCTCGCCGTCCAGGCGGCGACCGCGCAGGCGCTCAGCGACGGGGCCGGGCAGGTCCAGCAGGCCAGCACCGGCGTCTCCGGTGGTCTCGCGGCGCTCGCGGGCCAGACCCCCGAGTCCGGCGGCGGGCTGCCCGCGCTCAGCGGCGGCATCGACCAGCTGGCTTCCGGGGCCCAGCAGCTCGACGGCGGGGTCGGCCAGCTCGCGGACGGCATCTCGCGGACCGGCGGCGGCGCGGGGGAGCTCGCCGACGGCGCCGACCAGCTCGCCGCCGGGGTGCGCGAGCTCGCCGACGGCGCGCACCAGCTCGGCGACGGCAGCGGTCAGCTCTCCTCCGGCCTGGACCAGGCCGTCGAGCAGCTGCCGAGCTATCCGGACGGGGACCGGGACAAGCTCGCCGAGGCCGTGGCGAACCCGGTGACGACGGCCGGGGGGACCAGCCTCGGGTTCGGCACCTCCGGGGTGGCGCTGTTCGCGGTGCTGGCCCTGTGGGTCGGGGCGCTGGCGACCTTCCTGGTGCTGCGCGCGATCCCGGAGCGGGCGCTGGAATCGACCCGCTCGTCCTTCGCGCTGGCGCTGCGCCAGCTGCGGCTGCCCGCCGCGATCGCCGTCGCGCAGGGCGTGCTGGTGACGGTGGTCGTCGGGATCTCGCAGGACTTCACCCTCGCGCAGTGGGCCGCCGGGTCCGCGCTCGCGGCGCTGGCCGCGGTGGCGTTCACGGCGGTGAACCAGGCGCTCGCGGGCGCGCTGGGCGGCTTCGGCCGGTTCGTCTCGATGCTGGTGGCTCTGGTGCTGCTGGCCACCGCGTTCATCACCGCGGTGCCCGCGGTGCTGGGACAGCTGGTGGCCGCGATGCCGGTCGGCCCGGCCCAGGACGCCCTGCTCGCGGTCACCGAGGGCTCCGCGCCCGGTGGCGGAGCGGTGGTGCTGCTGGTCGTGTGGGGCCTGGCCGGGGTCGCGTTCAGCTACCTGGCCATCGAGCGCACCCGCACGGTCCGCGCCACCGAGCTGCGGGTCGCACCCGGGCTCACCCGGCGCGATCCCGGGCTGGCCTGATCGCGGCCGGGCCGGGGGCGGTCGCCCCCGGCCCGGCCCAGGCCGGTTCCGCGGTGGACGGCAGGTCGGCACCACGAGCGAACGGAGCACTGCGATGACCGAAGAACTCCGCCCGCAGAAGCGCGGCCGCCGCATCGCGATGAGCGCCGAGGAGATCGACGCCTTCCTCGCCGCCGAGCGCACCTGCCGGGTCGCCACCCTCGGACCGGACGGCCCGCACGTCACGCCGCTGTGGTTCGGCTGGGACGGTCGGGCCTGCTGGCTCTACTCGATCACCCGGAGCAGGCGCTGGGCCGACCTGGTGCGGGACCCGAGGGTCAGCGTCGTGGTCGACGCCGGCACCGAGTACCAGGAGCTGCGCGGCGTGGAGATCACCGGCACGGCCGAGGTCGTCGGCGACGTCCCGCGCACCGGCGGCCCGGACGAGCGGCTCGCCGAGATCGAGCCGGTGTTCGCCCGCAAGTACATGGGCGGCGACGAGATGGTCCACGACGGCAGGCACGGCTGGTTGCGGATCGCCCCGAACAAGATCACCACCTGGGACTTCCGGAAGATCTGACCGGGGCCGGTGGCGGGGAGATGCCCGAGCGATCCGCGCGCCGCCGGCCCGGTGCTGATCGGGGTCAGCGGCGGTCGGTCGGGTCGGCGGCGCTCTCGCGGAGCGGGTCGCGATCGCGGGCGAGGTCCGCCGCGGTGCCGCGAGCCAGGTCGCGGGCGACCTCCACGTGACCGAGGTCCACGCCGGTGACCTGATGCGCCTCGATCAGCGGATCGGCGGTGGCAGCGGCTCCCGGCAGCGGCAGCGCGGCGGCCGCCGCCGCGATCGTCCACAATGGATGGCTCTGGCGAAAGCGCATGTGCTGCAACACCTTCCTGCTAGGTTCGTGCCGTCGTGTCGATCATCGGAAGCTCTGCTCCCGGGCTGCATCGCTGGATCGAGTGGCGCCGTCCGGTGTGGCCGGAGCGGACCGCCGCTGCGGTTGACATCGGACACACCGGCGCGGTCCGGGAAGGGGTCCAGGAGGCCCGGTCCTGGTGAAACACGTGGTCACGGCGCCGCCGCGGGGCCTGGGCCGACGTCACGGGAGTCGGTCGGCTGTGCTAGAGAACTACCCGTGCCCGCAGAAGTCCTAGATCCCAGTGACCTCGCCGAGACCTTCCGCGCGCAAATCCGCGCCGAGGTCGCAGCCCTGCCGGAGCCGCTGACGCTGGCCGGATTCCGGGTCGAAGGCGACGGACCGACGCAGACCTACGCCGAGTACACCCGGCGCGGCTGCGAGAAGGTCGGCATCCGCTTCGACCAGCGGGTGCTGCCCGCCGAGGAGGTCGAACGGGCGGTGCACGAGGCGGGCAGCGACCCGTCGGTGCACGGCATCTTCCTGTACTACCCGATCCTGGGGTTGGCGCAGGACCGCTGGTTGCGCGAGATCGTCGACCCGCGCAAGGACGTGGAGGGGCTGCACTCGTTCTGGAGCCGCTGCCTCTACGAGAACCGCCGCTACATCGACGCCGAACGCACCAAGCGCGCCGTGCTGCCGTGCACCCCGCTGGCGGTGCTCAAGCTGCTGGAGGCCTCCGGGATCACCGACGTGGGCGCGGTCGAGCCGCTGGCCGGGCTCAAGGCCTGCGTGTTCAACCGCAGCGAGATCGTCGGCCAGCCGCTCGCCGCGATGATGGCCAACGACGGGGCCGAGGTCATCTCCTTCGACGTCGAGGGTCCGCTCGCCTACGTGCCCTCGCGCGGCAACGGCTCCTACGAGGTGCGCGGCACCTCGGTCGACCGCGCCACCGCGCTCGCCGAGGCCGACGTGGTCGTCACCGGCGTGCCCTCCCGGGACTTCCCGCTCGTCCGCGCCGAGGAGATCAAACCGGGCGCGACCTGCATCAACTTCTCCACCTTGCGGAACTACGACGAGGACATCGTGCGGACCGCCGGGGTGTTCGTCCCCCGGATCGGGCCGATGACGGTGACGATGGCCCTGCGCAACGCCGTGCGGCTGCACCACAACCGGCAGGGCTGAGCGCTTCCGCGATGCGGGAGACCGGGGCGCGGGGGAAGCTCCGCACCCCGCTGTTCGTTGTGCCCGGAGGGCCCGCGCGCGGGCGAGGGCGAGGACGACAGGAAGGTCATCATGGCACTGACTCGGCGAGACGACCTCCCGCGGCACCGGCTGGGTGCCGCCGGGCCCGAGGTGAGCGCGATCGGCTACGGCGCGATGGGGCTGTCCGGGGTCTACGGAGCGGCCGACGACGAGGAGTCCCGGAACCTGGTCCGGCACCTCGTGGAGGCCGGGATCACCCTGATCGACACCGCCGACGCCTACGGCGGCGGGCACAACGAGTCGCTGCTCGGCGCGGCGCTCGCCGGCGGCCTGCGGGATCGCGTGCTGCTGGCCACCAAGACCGGCGCGGCCGGGGGCCCGGGACTCGGCCGCCCCGAGCGGATCAGGGAGGCCGTGGACGCCAGCCTCCGGCGCCTGGGCACCGACCACGTCGACCTGTACTACCTGCACCGGGTGGACCCCACGACGCCGATCGAGGACAGCGTGGGCGCGCTCGCGGACATCGTGCGGCAGGGCAAGGCCCGCTACATCGGCCTGTCCGAGGTCTCGCCGGAGACGCTGCGCCGCGCGCACGCGGTGCACCCCGTCGCGGTCACGCAGGAGGAGTACTCGCTGTTCACCCGCGAGATCGAGGGCGACGTGCTGCCGACCGCCCGCGAGCTCGGCGTGGGCGTGGTGGCCTACTCCCCGCTGGGGCGCGGGGTGCTGAGCGGTTCGATCCGCAGCGCGGGCGACGTGGAGAACCTGGAGGCCAGGCGGGCGCGCTACCCCCGGTTCGCCCCGGAGGCGCTGGAGAGCAACCTGAGCCGCGTGGACCGGCTGCGGGAGCGCGCCGCGGAGCTCGGCACCACGCCCGCCGCGCTCGCGCTGGCCTGGCTGCTGGCCCAGGGCACCGACGTGGTGCCGATCCCGGGGACGCGACGGGCGGCCAACCTCGACGCGAACCTGGAGGCGGCCCGGATCGAGCTGCCGGACGAGGTGGTGGCGGAGCTGTCGGAGATCTTCCCGCCCGGTTCGACGGCGGGGGAGCGCTACACCGAGAACCTGCGCGGCTCGCTGCGGCGCTGAGCCTGCCGGTGGAATAAACCTCTCGGTATATTCCACGATTCGCGCGAGGGGCGCGCGGATCATCGCGCGGATGGTGGAGCACACTGGTCGGCCTACTGCCGCTCGATCCGGTGACCGGGAGATCAATGACGACCGACCACGCCCCCGTGTGGGCGAAAGTGCTCGAAGACGAACCGTGGGTCCCGTTCGAGGACCCGCACCTGCCCGGGGGCGAGCACGCCGCGCAGGTGAAGGTCCTGGCCCCGCACGTCTTCTACGCCTACTTCCCGCCCGGCTACTCCGCCCCGGAGCACAGCCACCCGTTCGGCACGACCTACCACGTGGTCGCTGGTGCGCTGCGCTTCGGCGCCGAGGGCTGGGTCCGGGCCGGTTCCGTGCGCGGCGTGCGGGCCGGGCACGTGTACGGCCCGGAGGAGGCCGACCCCGAGCACGGCTGCGAGTTCCTGCTCGTCGCCGAGGGGCCCATCGCGATCGACTGGGCCGACGAGAGCGGGGCGGCCGGGAGCTGATCCGGCGGAGCCGCGCCGGTGCTCCGGCCCGGCGCGGCCCGACCGCCCCCGGCGGGCCGGTCCCAGGTGGGCCCGGCCGGGGGACGGCGCCCCACTAGGGTCGGCGCATGGCCGATCTCGAACGGGCGCCGCGGCGCGACGACTTCACCGTCCTGTGGCCGATCACCACGCGGTGGTCCGACAACGACGTCTACGGGCACGTCAACAACGTCGTCCACTACTCCTGGTTCGACACCGCCGTGAACGGCTGGCTGATGCGCGCCACCGGGGCCGACATCCGCGGCTTCCCCGAGATCGGCCTCGTCGTCGAGACCACCTGCCGCTACCGGGCCGAGCTCGGTTTTCCCGATGACGTCGAGGTGGGTGTGGGCCTGGAGCGATTGGGCAACACCAGTGTGGTGTACCGGCTCGCCGTGTTCGGCAACGGCTCCGCCGACGCGGCCTCGCTGGGCAGGTTCGTGCACGTCTACGTGGACCGGGAGACGAGACGGCCGGTTCGCGTGCCCGACCGCATCCGGGACGCGCTCGCCGAACTCGCGCCCATCGGGAGCTGACGGCCCGGCGAGCCGGTGCGGTCGTGCCCGTCGTGACGAGCCGGAGGTGGTGCAGGTGGCGCGCTCGCGGCGCACGCGGCCGCAGAACGGCGCGGGCATCGACATGCGGCACCCGAACTCGGCCCGCGTGGAGGACTACTTCCTGGGCGGTTCGGCGAACTTCGAGGTCGACCGGGTGGCCGCCCGCGAGATAGCCGAGGCGTTCCCGGAGGCCGAGGCCGCGATCCGGGAGAGCCGGGCCTTCCTGGGCAGGGCGGTGCGGTTCCTGGTCGACCAGGGGATCGACCAGTTCCTCGACCTCGGCTCCGGGGTGGCCGCGGTCGGCAACGTGCACGGGCTCGCGCACCGGCTCGACCCCGCTTCCCGGGTGGTCTACGTGGATTCGGACCCCGTGTCGGTGGCCCACGGCAGGCAGGTGCTGGCGGAGGTGGAGCGGGCGGAGGTCCTCGACGTCGACCT
Source organism: Saccharopolyspora antibiotica (assembly GCF_047200635.1). Taxonomy (NCBI): domain Bacteria; kingdom Bacillati; phylum Actinomycetota; class Actinomycetes; order Pseudonocardiales; family Pseudonocardiaceae; genus Saccharopolyspora; species Saccharopolyspora antibiotica. Next base: position 139,702 of record NZ_JBJZOI010000006.1, read on the forward strand.
GCTGGACGTCGAGGAAGTGCTGCGCCAGGTCCGGGAGACGGGGTTGGTGGACTGGGAGCGGCCGCTCGGGTTGCTGCTGGTCTCGGTGCTCAACTTCGTCCGGGACGACGCGGACGTCGACCGCTTGGTGCGCGGCTACACCGGAGAGCTCGTGCCGGGGAGCTACCTCGTCCTCACGCACGCGACCGCCGCGGACCTGCCTCCGGAGACGGCGGAGCGGGTCGCCGCGGTGTACCGGCGGGTGAAACCGCCGAGCTGGTGGCGCTCCACCGAGCAGATCGCGGCGCTGCTCGCCGACCTGGAACTCGTCCCGCCCGGCATCGTCGCCCCGTCCCTCTGGCGCCCCGAGCGGGAACCCGGTACCGCCCCGGGGCGGCTGTCCTGCCGAGCCGCCGTCGCCCGGATCCCCTGAGCGCGCGGGCGAGCGGGCCGCCGCTCAGCGCCTGCCTGCTCGGCGGCGTTCGTGGAAGGCGTGGTCGCGGCGGACGAGACGAGCCACCTCCTCGACGCTGGCGGGCCCCAGCGCGGGCGGGGCCTGGCGCAGCGTCCGGACCAGCTCGTCGGTGCTCACCGTGACCAGCGCGAGCCCCGTGCGGCGGACGGTGCCGAGGCTCGCGCGCGGGTTCACCACGATCAGCGCCGAGCGCACCGGCACCTTCCTCCCGCGCTGCTCGAGGAAATCGCCCAGCGCCCTGGCCACGTCGGTGACCTGGCGGCCCCAGCTCCGGCCGCTGCGGTCGGTGAGCTCCCGGTCCTCCTTGTGGTTGCCGTAGCGGTCGAAGACCTCGGAGCGCCAGGAGCCGCCGTCGGCGTGCACCCGGCCGGAGTGGTTCTTCACCTCGATCGCCCACACCCCGCCCGGCCCGACGGCCAGCGAGTCCACCTCGCCGCGACGGTTCCGGTAGCCGCGGAACAGGATCCAGTCGTCGGAGAGCCGGGACAGCGCCTCGGCAGCCGCGTCCTCGGCCTCGATCCCCGCCGCCTGCTGGGCCTGCTCGTCCTCGAACTCGTGCTCGTCCACGGGGGATTCCGCTCGCAGCGTCCGCAACCGCCTGGCCAGGGCGAACCGCTCCCAGAATCGCCACCAGGGCACCGCAGCCCGCCGCTCGCGCAGCTCCGCGAGCGCCTGGTGGTGGGAGGCGCGCCGCTGCTGGGCGGCCTGCTCGGCCTGCCGGGCGACCTCGCGGGGATGATCGGAGAGCACTTCGACGCGCACCCCGGCACCGTACCGCGCCGCGATCACCGGGCCGTGCGGTGTGATCCGCGGCGGGCTAGCCCCCGCGCGGCCCGCGTCGGTGGTGCACTGGCCGACGCCACCGGTGGCGTCGGCGCCCCGGTGCGGCCACCGGCAGCGGAGGAGGCGCGGCGATGATCACGACCGGGGTGGACGGGCCGATCGGGCTGATCGCGCTGGACCGGCACGAGCGGCGCAACGCGCTCGACGTCGAGCACTGCCGGGAGCTGCGCGCCGCGGTGGCGGAGCTGGTCGACGCCCGGTCCCGGGTGCTGGTGCTCACCGGGGAGGGCAGCACGTTCTGCGCTGGTGCCGACCTCGACGGGGTCCACGGCGCGGACTTCCGCGCGGAGCTCGGCGCGGCGGTGCGGGCGGTGCTCACCGCCCCCGTCCCGGTGCTCGCGGCGGTCAACGGGCCCGCCGTCGGCGCGGGTGCCCAGCTGGCGCTGGCCGCCGACCTGCGGGTCGCGGCGCCGGAGTCGTTCTTCGCGGTGCCCACCGCGCGCAACGGGCTGGCCGTGGACCTGTGGACGGTGCGGCGGCTGGAGGCCCTGGCCGGTGGCGGCGCGGCCCGCTCCCTGCTGCTGGCGGGCGGTCGGCTGGACGCGGCGGCCGCGGTGCGGTGCGGCCTGGTGGACCGGCTCGGAGACCGCGAGGCGGCCCTGGGGTGGGCGCGGGAGATCGCCGAGCTGGCCCCGCTGTCGTTGCGCTACGCCAAGCTCGCGCTCAACGCCGCCGAGACCGGGGAGCCGGAGACCGAGCTGGAGCGCGCGTACGAGGCCTGCTGGAGCAGCGAGGACGCCGCCGAGGCGAGCCGCGCCCGCGCGGAGCGACGCGCCCCCGCGTTCCGCGGCCGCTGATCACCGGCGGTCCGCGAACCGCCGCGCACCGGTCGCCACGACTCGGGCGAGCGGCGCGGGCGTGCGCGGACCGGCGGTCAGCGGCGGGGGAGCGCCGCGCCGATGATCGCCTGGACCGCCACCAGCGCCAGCACCGGAGCCGCCAGCAGCCACGGCGCGGTGCCCAGGTGATCCACCGACTCCGCGATCATCGCTCCCCACTCGGGCCGGGGCGGGGGCGGCCCGAGCCCGAGGAATCCCAGCGCCGCCACTGTGTTCACCAGCGCCGGCAGCCGCACCGCCGCGAGCGCCCCGGTGGCCGGGGCGAGGAACGGCAGCAGCGACTCCCGCCAGATCCGCGTCCGGCTCGCGCCGAGGGCCCGGTGCGCCAGCACCCAATCCCGGGTCCGCAGCTGCGCGGTGAGCGCGTCGGCCTGCCGGGCGAACGGCAACCAGCCCACCCCCGCCAGCGCCAGCAGCAGCGCCACCGCGCTCGGCCCCGCGATCAGCGTCGTCACCAGCGCCACGATCAGCGGCGGCAGCGCGGTGGCCACGTCCACCCCGGCCCGCACCAGTCCCGCCGGGGCCGACGCGCTCCACCCCGTCGCGCACCCCGCCAGCACGCCCAGCAGCGCGGAGGCGGCGAGCGCGGTCCCGGCGGTGCCCAGGGTGACCACCGCGCCGTGCGCGAGCCGCGCGAGGACGTCCCGCCCCAGCTCGTCGGTGCCCAGCGGGTGCGCGACGGAGGGTGCCCGCAGCACCGCGCTCATGTCGGTGGCCAGCGGGTCCCCCGCCCAGCCGAGCGCCAGCAGCAGCAGGGCGAGACCGGCCGCGACCAGCGCGGCGGTCCGGCGCGGGCTCATCGCGCCGCCCGCTGCCGCGCGCGGGGCTCGGCGGCCAGCCCCAGCAGGTCGCCGACCGCGCCCAGGGCGAGCGCGGCCAGCGCGGCGCAGATCAGCCCGACCTGCACCACCGGCACGTCCTGGGCGCGCACGGCCTCCACGACCGCGCTGCCGAGCCCGGGGATGTCGAAGACGACCTCGATCGCCGTGGTGCCCGAGACCGCGCCCGCCGCGTTGTAGGTCACCAGCGACAGCGCCGCGGGCAGCGCCGGTTTCGCCAGGTGCACGGCCCAGATCCGCCGCTCGCCGAGCCCGCGGGCGCGCGCCGCCGCCGCGAAGTTCTCCCGGCGCAGCGCCACCACCTGCTCGCGGGTGACCGCGGCGATCGGCACGGCCAGCGCGGGCACCAGCGACAGCAGCGGCAGCACCGCGTGCTCCGGTCCGCGCCAGCCCGAGCTCGGCAGCGCGTGCAGGCCGACGGCGAACACCAGCACCAGCAGCGGGGCGAGCGCGAACTCCGGCAGCGCCGAGAACACCCGCACCAGCCCGGTGAGCACCCGGTCCGGCACCGATCCGGGCCGGCGCGCCGCCAGCAGCCCGACGAGGTGGCCGACCAGGAACGACAGCACCGAGGCGCCGAGCACGATGCCCAGCGACACCCGCAGCGCCGGACCCACCACCGCCGACACCGGCAGCCCCGAGACCCAGGAGGTCCCGGCGTCCCCGCTCAGCAGCGCCCCGAACCGCTCCAGCAACCGCTGCGGCAGCGGCCGGTCCAGGCCGAGCTCGGCGCGGATCCCGGCGAGCACCGCCGGATCCGGCTCGGAGTCCGCGTAGCGGGTGGCCAGCACCGTGCGGGCGGCGTCGACCCCGGTGAGCTCCGGCAGCAGCGCCGCGACGAGCACGACGAGCAGCGCCACGACCGGTGCCGCCGCGAGCCGCAGCAGCAGGCCGCGCCCGGCCGTCACCGTCGCGGGGCGCGGGCGGACAGCAGGAAGAACCCGGGCGCGCTCGGGTAGGGCGCGGTGTCGAACAGCGCCGTGCGATCGGCCCGCTCCACGTAGCCGGTGCGGTCCACCAGCTCGCCGCAGCTCGCGTAGTCGAAGCCCATCGGGAGCCGCTCGGCCGCCTCCTCGTAACCGGAGCCGAACCGCCGTTCGGTCTCCCGGTCGCCGATCCGGGCCGCGTTCCACCGGCCGTCGCTGATCAGCAGCAGCCCGCCCGGCCGCAGCACTCCGGCCCACGCGTCCAGGGCGCGCTGCGGATCGGGCAGCGTCCACAGCACGTTGCGGGTCACCACCGCGTCGAACGGTCCGGCGGGTGGCGCGTCGGCGGTACCGCGCAACCACTCGACGTCCAGGCCCTCCTCGGCGCCCCGTTCGGCGGCGACGGCCAGCATCCCGGGGGAGGCGTCCTGCCCGGTGAGCAGGTGCCCCTCGGCGGCGAGCAGGCGGGCGAGGAAGCCGGTGCCGCAGCCGACGTCGAGGATCCGGGCGCCCGGCCCGACGGCCTCGGCCACCAGCGGCGCCAGCAGCTTGGCCCACAGCTGCCGGGCCGGGTCCTGGCCGGGCTGCTGGTCGTAGCCCCGGCGGGCCCGCTCGTTCCAGTAGTCGACGATCGGTGTGCTCATCGGAGGGCGACCTCCTCGGTCAGGAACTCTCGTTCCAGCGGATCGGCGGGCACTCCGGACACCGCCTCGCGGCGGGCGAAGCGCTGCTGCTCGTGCACCAGCGGGATCCCGGCGATCCGCTCGGCCAGCAGGTCGTCGGCCCGGCGGAACACCTCGGCGCGCGCGGCCGGGTCGCCGACCGCCGGCAGCCCGGCGAGCAGCGCGTCGAACGCGGGATCGCAGAAGTGGTCCAGGTTGAACCCGCCCCCGCAGCTGAAGTCGCTGGTCAGGTGCGAGGCGGCGTCGGGGACGTCGACGAGCTGGTTGCGCGAGTACACGGCGGCGTCGAGCTCGCCGGACAGGATGCGCGGCTCGATGCTGCCCGCCGGTTCCTGCACGATCCGGGGCTGGAACCCGGCGCGGGCGAGCTCGTCGGCGACGACGGTGGTCAGCGCGGGCAGCTCCGGTCGGTCCGGGTAGGTGCCGATGGTGATCGGCACCGGAGCCCCGGCCGCGTCGACGGCCCGCCGGGCGGCCTCCGGGTCCGGGGGCCGCGGGGAGTGCCGCGCGCTCCAGGGCACGGCGGGACCGAAGTAGCGGCTCGCGGGCACCCCCTGACCCCGCAGCACCCCGGCGACGAGCCCGGCGCGGTCGATCGCGGCGGCCGCGGCGGCGCGCAGCCGCGGGTCGGCGAACGGCCCGCTCGCGGTGTTGAGGTGCAGCGCGGTGGTGCGCGGCAGGTCCACCGCGTCCACCCGCAGCCCGGGATCGGCCCGGAGCTCGCCGAGCTGGGCCACCGGCACCTTGTCGATGAGGTCGAACTCGCCGCTGCGCAGCCCGTTCACCCGCGCGGAGGCGTCTTCCACGAACCGCACCTCGGCCCGCTCCAGCCGCGCCGGGCCGCCCCGGTGGCCCTCGAAGCGGCGCAGCGAGACGCCCTGCTCGCCCCGCACCTCGGTCACCTCGAAGGGACCGGTGCCCGCGCCCCGGGGGTCGAGTGAGCCGTCCGGGCGGAACGCGGTGGTGGCGAGCACGGCGGCGTTCGCCGCGCTGAGCCGCTGCGGCAGGATCGCGTCCGGGGCGGGGGTGCGCACCAGCAGGACGTGCTCGTCGACCGCTTCGGCGGCGTCCACGGCCCCGCGCAGCGCGCGCGGTGGGGCGGGGGCGCGCACGACCCGCTCGATGGAGTCGGCCGCCGCCCGCGCGGTCACCGGCTCCCCGGAGTGGAACCGCAGGCCGGGGGCGAGGGTGAACCGCCACTCGGTCGGTGAGGTGCGGGTCCACGACTCCGCCAGCCCCGGGCGCACCGAACCGTCCGCGCCGCCCTCGACGAGGGTGTCGGTGACGCCGAGGCGCTGCAGCAGCAGCGCGTCGTCGGAAGCGGGTGACCAGCCCGATCGGGGCGGGATCGTCACGGCCGCGCGCAGCGACCCGGCGTCGTCATCACCTCCGGTGAAGCCGCACCCGGACAGCACCAGCACGAGTCCGAGGACCAGGGATCCAGCACCGCGTCGCAATCGCCAACTCCTTGCAAGAGACCGCTGCGGATCTTTGCACGGACAACCGCGCAGCGACCAGGAAGCGAGCCGAAAAGTGGCCTCCGCCTCGTGGAGGGCCCGCCGAGGCGGACGGGAACCGCGGAAAATTCCCACTTGGGCCGCGCGGCGAGGGCGCGCCGCCCCCGGTGAGCTGGCGCGGACGACCCGGCGCGCGTTCCCACCGGCCCGCCGCGCTGGTGGTGACCTTGACGGTCCGCGCGGGCACCGCTTGGCTGCTGGGCGTCAGCGATCCGATGACCGCCGCGCGAAGAGGAGTTCCCGCCATGCCCCGCGCCTCGAACCCGCCGTCCCGCCGGGCTCTCCGGTTGCTGCTCGTCACCGGCGTCGCCGCGACCGCCCTCGGGGGCACCGCGCTGCCCGCGCTGTCGGCGTCCCCGGCCCCGCCGCCCGCGGTGCCGCGGGCCGTCCCCGCCGCCGACGGCGACCTGGCGGATCCGTCGACCAAGGACATCGCGATGCGGATCGTCTCCAGCGCGGAGAACTCCTCGCTGGACTGGCGGGCGCAGTTCGGCTACATCGAGGACATCGGCGACGGGCGCGGCTACACGGCCGGCATCATCGGGTTCTGCTCCGGGACGGGGGACATGCTGGAGCTGGTCGAGGCCTACACCCGCAGCGAGCCGGACAACCCGCTCGCCGAGTACCTGCCCGCGCTGCGCGAGGTCGACGGCACCGACTCGCACGAGGGGCTCGACCCGGGCTTCACGGACGCCTGGGCGCGGGCCGCCGAGGATCCCGGCTTCCAGGCGGCGCAGGAGGCCGAGCGCGACCGGGTCTACTTCGGCCCGGCCGTCGACCGGGGCAAGGCCGACGGGCTCGGCGCCCTGGGGCAGTTCGCCTACTACGACGCGATGGTGATGCACGGCCCCGGCGAGAGCTGGCCCAGCTTCGGTGGCATCCGCGCCCGCGCGCTGGAGCGCGCCGCTCCGCCGTCCGGGGGCGGCGACGAGACCGCCTTCCTGCACGCCTTCCTGGACGTGCGGGTCGAGGCGATGCGCGAGGAGGAGGCGCACAGCGACACCAGCCGGGTCGACACCGCCCAGCGCCGCTTCCTCGACGAGGGCAACCTCGCGCTGACCCCGCCGCTGCGGTGGGAGGTCTACGGCACCCCGTTCAGCATCGAGCGGTGACGGCGGGGCAGGTGCCCGGTCTCGGCCATCGCCGCACCGCTGAGGCCGGGCACCCGCTCCGCTGGCCGCTTCCGCCGAGTCCGCGGCTCGGCCCGGCCGCCCCGTCCCGCCGGGGCGGTCGCGCACGGCGGTGGCGAGGGTGCTCTGGCCCGCTCCGGGCGGGCCGGTCAGCGGCACGCCAGCGTTCTCCCGACTCAGCGATCGCGGTCCGCCGGTTCACTGGACCAGCGGATCGGGCGCGAACTGGACCGGGGGAGGCGGGGCGGCGGGCTTAACGTCGGTGGCATGACGAACGACCGCGAACCCGAGCACTCGCCCCGCCTGGACCTGGCCGGCCTGGCCCCGGAGTTCTACAAGAGCATGGTGCGGCTCGACACCGCCGCCCGGAAGGGCCTGGACCCCGTCCTGCTGGAGCTGGTCAAGATCCGCGCCTCCCAGCTGAACCACTGCGCGTTCTGCCTGGACATGCACAGCAAGGACGCGCTGGCCGCCGGTGAGTCGGTGCAGCGCATCGTGCAGCTGTCGGCCTGGGAGGAGTCGCGGCACTTCTACAGCGCGAAGGAGATCGCGGCGATCGAGCTCACCGAGGCGGTGACCGTGCTCACCGACGGGTTCGTGCCGGACGAGGTCTACGACCGGGTGGCCGAGCACTTCGACGAGACCGAGCTGGCGCACCTCATCGCCGCGATCACGGTGATCAACGCCTGGAACCGCCTCGCCGTCACCTCCCGCGGCGTGCCCGGCCACTACGCGCCGTCCGCGCGCTGAGGGCCGCGCGCCGGCTGCTGCCGTCCCCCGCCAGCGGTCGCGCTGACGGGGGGCTCCGCTCCGCGCCGCGAGCGGGTCCTCCGGTCAGCGGGGCTTCGCCCTGAGGTGGACCCGTTCGCCCTGGGGGCCGAAGAGGCTGAGGAGTTCGACCGCCCTGCCCTCCGCGGGGCCGAACCAGTGCGGGACCCGGGTGTCGAACTCGGCGGCCTCGCCCGCCGCCAGCACCACGTCGTGCTCGCCGAGGACGAGGCGGAGCCGGCCGTCGAGCACGTAGAGCCACTCGTAGCCCTCGTGGGTGCGCGGATCCGGTTCGCCCGGACGGTCGCCGGGAATGATCATCTTGAACGCTTGGACCCCGCCGGGTCGCCGGGTGAGCGGGATGAACGTCATGCCGTGCCGCACGACCGGCTTCGCGTGGATCCGGGGGTCCCCGGTGGCGGGCGCGCCGACCAGCTCGTCCAGCCGCACCTGGTGGGCCTCGGCCAGCGGCAGCAGCAGCTCCAGCGTCGGGCGGCGGCTGCCGGACTCGAGGCGGGACAGGGTGCTCACCGAGATCCCGGTGGTCGCCGACAGCTCGGCCAGCGTCAGGTGGCCGAGCTTGCGCAGCGCGCGAAGCCGGGGGCCGACCTCCGCCAGCGTCGACTCCAGCTCGGGGGACGGCGGTTCGCTCATGGTGCCCATTGCAGGATCAGCCGCGGCGGGTGTCAACACGCCGGTGATCCGCGCCGGGAGGGGCGGCTCGACCCGGGCAGTAGGGTCCCTGATCGGGAGTGACCGCTGAGGCTAAGGAGGAAGCGATGGTGCTCAACATCATCGGCTGGATCGTCTTCGGGCTGATCGCCGGGTTCATCGCCAGGGCGATCGTGCCGGGCAAGGACAACATCGGACTGCTGATGACCATCGTCATCGGTGTCCTCGGCTCGGTCGTGGGTGGTGTGATCTTCGGCCTGCTCACCTTCGGGTTCCGCGGGTTCCAGCCCGCGCAGTGGATCGGTTCGATCATCGGCGCGATCATCGTTCTGGTGATCTACAACAAGGTGACGGGGCGCAAGAAGCAACCCCGGTCGTGATGTCCAGCGGCGCGGGCCGGGCCGGTCCGCGCCGCGTCCCTCCTCTCCTCCTCTCTCCCCGCCCCGGGACACGCCCGGGATCCCGTCCTCCCCGCTCGCCGGTTCGTGTCGGATCGGCGCAACCCGGATGTGGCCGCCGACATCGAGTGACATGTCCGAATTGGTCTGAATAGGTGTTTTCCGTCGACTGATCGTGCGCGTCGTGCAAGGGTTCGAAGCGTGCGTGAGGACGATCGCCGCCCGTTGAGCGGGAGCTGTGGCCGGACGCGGTACGGGGAAGCCCCGCCGCGCGGCCCCGCCGCGTCCTGAGCCCCGCGAGGTTCACGACCCGCGTTCCTCCGCGGACCGACCGACAACGCCATCGCACCCCGGCCAGCGCCGGGGCGATCCCTCGTGCCCCGCTCCGGTCGCCGGCGCGGCGCGCACCCCGCCGGTGAGGAAGATCCATGAACCAGGGCGAGACACCAGCCGGAACCCCCCTGTCCGAGGCCGAACTGGGAATCTGGATCGCCGAGCAGTCCGGGGACCCGGCGCGCTCGCGGTACCTGTGGGGCGAGTACCTCGACATCACCGGCCCGCTGGAGGTGGGCGCGCTGGTCGCGGCGGTGCGGCAGGCCGCGGGTGAGGCCGAGGTGCTGGGCGCGACCTTCGCGGAGGGTCCCGACGGCAGCCCCCGGCGCCATCGGACCCGGGCCCGGCCCGAGGTCGCCGTGCGCGACCTGTGCGGCGAGCCCGATCCGCACGCGGCCGCGCTGGCGCTGATGCGCGCGGCGCTCGACCGCCCGGTCGACCTGGCGACCGGCCCGCTGTTCGGGGCCGAGGTGCTCCGGATCGGTGCCGAGCGGCACCTGCTGTTCCAGCAGGTGCACCACATCGCGCTCGACGGCGTGGGCATGACGTTGCTGTCCCAGCGGATCGCGGAGGTCTACGCGCACCGGGTCGCCGGGGAACCCGCGCCGGAGTGCGGCTGGGGCAGCACCGCCGCGCTGCTGTCCGAAGAGGACGGTTACCGCGATTCCGCCGATTTCGCCGCGGATCGGGACTGGTGGCTGGACCGGCTCGCGGACGGGCCGGGCTACCTCAGCGCGGCGGCCCGGCCGGCGGCCGCCTCGGCGCGCTCGCTGCGGCTCAGCGGCGGGCTGGACACCGCGGGTTTCGCGGGACTGCGCGCGGGCGCCGAGCGGCTCGGTCAGCGCTGGTCGCGCCTGGTCGTGGCCGCCACCGCGCTGCACGTGCACGCGGTCACCGGCAGCCGGGACGTGGTGCTGAGCCTGCCGGTGCCGGGGCGCGGCACCGAGCTCAGCCGCCGGGTGCCGTCGATGTCGGCGAACGTGCTGCCGCTGCGGCTGCGCGTCGACCCCGCCGCCACGACCGGGGAGTTCACCGCCCAGGTGGCCGCCGAGATCGCCGGGGTGCGGGAGCACCAGCGCTACCGCGGTGAGCGGCTGCGGCGCGAGCTCGGCTACCCCGAGGACGGCCGGATGTTCTTCGGCCCGGTGGTGAACGTGCAGCGCTTCGCCTACGGGCTCGGCTTCGGCCCGTGCACGGCGAGCGCGCACAACGTGCAGGCGCCGCCGTCCGAGGACCTCTCCGTGGTCGCCTACGACCGGGGCGACGGGGAGCTGCGCTTCGACTTCGACGCCAATCCCGCCAACCACGACGAGGAGGTGCTCGCCGGGGCGCGGGACCGCTTCCTGCTGCTGCTGCGGCAGCTCGCGGACGCCGACCCGGGCACCCCGCTGGCGCGGCTGGAGACGATCACGCCCCGGCAGCGCGCGCGGGTCCGCACCGCCGGGACCGGGGCGCGGTCCGGGGCGGCCGCGCCGAACGCGGTGTCGCTGTTCGCCGAGCAGGCCGCGCGCCGTCCCGACGCCTACGCCGTGTGCGAGGCGGCCACGGGGCTGCGGCTGACCTACCGCGAGCTGGACGCGCGCTCCGCCGCGCTGGCCGGGCGCCTCCTCGCGGCGGGTGCGGGCGCGGAGACGCCGGTGGGGTTGCTGGTGGAGCGCTCGGCGGAGCTGGTGGTCGCGGCGCTGGCGGTGCTGCGCGCGGGCGCCGCCTACGTGCCGCTGCACCGGGGTGACGCGCCGGACCGGTTGCGCGGGATCGCGGGCACCGCCGGACTCGGCCTGCTGCTGGTGGACGCGGCGACCCGGGAGGACGAGCTCACCGCCTGGTACCGGGAGCGGGGCCCGGTCCTCGACCTCACCGAACCCGGCGGAGCCGCGCGGCCCCCGGCCGCTCCGGCGCCGGACGGACTCGCCTGCGTCATGTTCACCTCCGGATCAACCGGGGCTCCGAAGGGCGTGGCGATCACGCACGACAACCTGGTGCGGCTGGCCGCCGACCGGTGGTGGGCGGAGGGCGCCGCGCAGCGGGTGCTGCTGCACTCCCCGCACGCCTTCGACGCGCTGACCCTGGAGCTGTGGGTCCCGCTGCTCACCGGCGGCGAAGTGGTGGTGGCCCCGCCCGGGGAGGCCGATCTCGGGGTGCTCGCGGAAGTGGTCGCCACGCGCCGGATCACCGGGCTCTGGCTCACGGCGGGCCTGTTCGACGCGCTGAGCGAGGAGAACCCGTCCTGCCTGCGCGGCGTCCGCCAGGTGTGGACCGGAGGGGACGTGGTCTCGCCCGCCGCCGTCGCCCGGGTGCGGGCCGCGGTCCCCGAGCTGACCGTCGTCAACGGCTACGGGCCGACCGAGACCACGGTCTTCGCGACCCGCCACCCGATCCCGGAGGACGGCGGGGACGGTCCGCTGCCGATCGGCTCGCCGCTGGACGGCAAGCGGGTGCACGTCCTCGACGACGCGCTGCGCCCGGTTCCGCCCGGCGTGACGGGGGAGATCTACCTGTCCGGTTCCGGGGTCGCGCGCGGCTACGCGGGCGCGCCCGGGGCCACGGCCGGGCGGTTCGTGGCCTGCCCGTTCGGCGGCCCGGGGGAGCGGATGTACCGCACCGGGGACCTGGCCCGCTGGAACGCCGACGGGGCGCTGGAGTTCGCCGGGCGCGGGGACGCGCAGGTGAAGCTGCGCGGCTACCGCATCGAGCCCGGTGAGATCGACGTCGCGCTGCTCGGGGCCGAGGGGGTGCGCCAGGTCGTGACGGTGCTGCGCGAGGACCGGCCGGGAAGGCGGCGGCTGGTCAGCTACGTGGTGGCCGAGCACCGGGACGCGGGGGTGGTCGAGGCGCGGGCGGCCGAGGCGCTGCCCGCGTTCATGGTGCCGTCGGCGGTGGTGTTCGTGGAGCGGTTGCCGCTGACCCGCAACGGGAAGCTCGATCGCGCCGCCCTGCCCGCACCGGAGGCTCCGAGCGCTCCCGCGCCGGAGGCGCCGGTGGCCGGCGGGACCGCCGCCAGCGGGGGCGAGCGGGTGCTGCTGGACCTGGTCGGCGAGGTGCTGGGGCTCGGCGAGGTCGCGCCGGAGGCCGACTTCTTCGCGCTCGGCGGGGACAGCATCACGGCCATCCAGCTCGCCAGCCGGGCCCGCCGAGCCGGATTCTCGCTCGGCACCGCCGACGTGTTCCGGCATCCCCGGGTCGCCGACCTGGCCCGCCGCGCCGGGGCGGCCACCGGGCCGGCCCGCCCGGCGGAGGAACCCGGGGGTGCGCTGCCGCTGACGCCGATCGCGCACTGGTTCCGCGAGCTCGGCGGCGCGGTCGCCGGATTCGCGCAGTGCGCCGTGCTGCGCGTACCGGGCGGGTGCGCCGAGGACCGGCTGCGCGCCGCGCTGCGAGCCGTGCTGGCCCACCACGAGCTGCTGCGGCTGCGGCTCTCCGACGCGGGCGGTGTCTGGTCGCTGGAGATCGGGGAAGCGGGAGAGGTCCCGCTGGAGCGCGCGGACGTGCGCGGGCTGCCCGAGCAGCGGCGCCGCGAGCTGGCCGCCGAGCGCGCCGGGAGCGCCCAGCGCGACCTGGACCCGGTGGAGGGACGGGTGGTGCGCGCGGTGTGGCTGGACGCCGGACCGGAGCCGGGCGTGCTGGTGCTCGCCGTGCACCACCTCGCCGTGGACGGGGTGTCCTGGCGCGTCCTGCTCGACGACCTGCGCGACGCCGCTCGGGCGGTCGCCGAAGGACGTGAACCCCGGCTGCAACCGGTCGGCACCTCCTTCGCCCGCTGGTCCCGGGAGCTGCTGCTGCGCGCCCAGGATCCCGTGGTGCAGGCCGAGTTCCCGCACTGGCGGGAACTCGCCCGGGCCGAGGACCCGCCGCTCACCGCACGGCCGCTGTCCGCCGCGGACCGGGAGGCGACCCGGCGGCACCTGACCCGCGCGCTGCCCGCCGAGGTGACCGGCGAGCTGGTGCACCGCGCCGCCGCCGCGTTCGGCTGCCCGGTGGACACCCTGCTGCTCGCCGCGTTCGCGCTGGCCGCCACCGAGCTGCCCGGCGCGGACGAGGTCGCGCTGGTGGACGTGGAGCGCCACGGCCGCGAGGAGTTCGCCGACGACCACGACCTCTCCCGCACCGTCGGCTGGTTCACCACCCGCTTCCCGGTGCGCTTCGACCTGCGCGGGGGCGTCCGCGCCGATCCGGTGGAGCTCGTCGACCGGGTGCGCGCCGCGCTGGAGGCGGTGCCGCGCAACGGGATCGGGCACGGGCTGCTGCGCCACCTCAACCCGCAGACCTCGCCGGTGCTGGCCGCCGGGACCCGGCCGCAGCTCGGCTTCAACTACCTGGGCCGCTTCGACGCCGCCGAGGACCGGGACTGGGCGCCGCTGCCGTGGGCCGGGGTGCTCGGCTCGGCGATGCCGCCGGAACTGCCGCTGACGCACGCCCTCGAACTGGACGCGCTGGTCGTGGACGGCCCCGACGGGCCGAGCCTGACCGCGAACTGGTCCTGGGCGGGCGAGCTGGTCCCGGCCGCGACCGTCGAGCGGTTCGGCCACCGCTGGTTCGAGGTGCTGGCCGAGCTCGCCGCCGAGGCCCGGCACCGCGGCGGACCGGAGGAGGGCGAGGTGCTGCCGCTGCCGCCGCTCGCGCAGGGGTTGCTGTTCCACTCCCTGTTCGACCGCCACGAGCGCGACCCCTACCTCGTGCAGTTCGCCTTCGAGCTCGCCGGTGAGATCGACGCCGCCTCGCTGCGCGGCGCGGTGCACGCCCTGCTGCGCAGGCACCCGCAGCTGAGTGCCGGGTTCCGGCACGGCGCCGACGGGGTGCCGGTGCAGTGGTGGCCCGCCCGCTTCGCGGTCGGCTGGACCGAGCTCGACGCGCCGACCGAGGCCGAGGTGGCCGGTTTCCTGGACGCCGACCGGGCGCGCCGCTTCGACCTCGCCGATCCGCCGGTGCTGCGCGCCGCCCTGCTGCGCACCGGGCCGGAACGGCACCTGTTCGTGCTCACCACCCACCACGTGCTGCTGGACGGCTGGTCGATGCCGATCCTGGTGCGCGAGCTGTTCGCGCTGCACGAGGGCGAGCCGCTGCCCGAACCGGCGAGCTACCGAGCCTTCCTGGACTGGATGTCCGCGCGGGACTCGGCCGCGCACGAGTCCGCGTGGCGCGCGTTGCTGTCCGATGTGGACGAGCCCGCGCTGGTCGCCCCGCCCGGGACGAGCCCGGCGCCGCACGGGCGGACGCACCACGAGCTCGACGACGCCGCCACCGAGCGGCTCCGCCGCGTCGCCCGGGAGCGTGGGACCACCCTCAACACCCTCGTGCAGCTCGCCTGGGGGATGCTGGTCGGCGCGCTGACCGGCCGGGACGACGTCGTGTTCGGGGCGACCGTGTCCGGGCGGCCCGCCGAGCTGCCCGGGGTGGAGGACGTCGTCGGCCTCCTCATCAACACGGTCCCCGTGCGGGTGCGGCTGGAGCCGGGCCGCACCGTCGCCGAGGCCCTGGCCGCGCTGCGGGAGCAGCAGCTCGCCGTGCTCGAACACCAGCACGTCGACCTCACCCGGCTGCGGTCGATGGCCGGTCGCGGCGAGCTGTTCGACACCGTCCTCGTCTTCGAGAACTACCCGCTGGACCAGGCCGAGCGCCCCGGGCGGACGCGGATCACCGGGATGCGCGTCGCCGACGGCACGCACTACCCGCTGTCGCTCATCGTGCTGCCCGGCGAGCGGCTCGGGTTCCGGCTGGACCACCGCACCGACGTCGCCGACGAGGAGGCCGCGCGGCTGCTGCTGACCCGGCTGACCGCCCTGCTGGACCGGATCGCGGCGGCACCGGACGCCCCGCTCGGCTCGGTGGACCTGCTGCTGCCCGGCGAACACCGCGAGCCCGCCCCGGCCCGGCCCGAACCGGCGGGGGTGCTCGGCGAACTCGTCGAGCACCACGCTGCCGAGCGCCCCGACGCCGAGGCCGTGACCAGCGGCGAGGACCGGCTCACCTACGCGGAGCTCAACACCGGGGCGAACCGGCTGGCCCGGCTGCTGGTCGCCCGGGGCGCGGGGCGCGGGAGGCTGGTCGCGCTGGCGCTGCCGCGCGGGGCGGACCTGGTCGTCGCGTTGCTCGCGGTGCTCAAGACCGGCGCGGGCTACGTCCCGCTGGATCCCGGCTACCCGGCCGACCGGCTGCGCGCCACGCTCGCCGACACCGCGCCGGAGCTCGTGATCAGCACCCGCGCCGCTGCCGGAGCGCTGCCGCCGGAGGTGCCGGTGCTGCTGCTCGACGAGCCCGGCACCGGCGCGGAGCTGGCCGCCGCCTCCGGTGCCGACCTCGGCGTGCCGGTCCGCCCCTCCGACACCGCCTACGTCATCCACACCTCCGGTTCGACCGGGCGGCCCAAGGGCGTGGTGGTCACGCACGCGAACGTGCACCGGTTGCTCGCGGTCACCGACCGGCACTTCGGCTTCGGGCCGGAGGACGTCCACGCGCTGTTCCACTCCTACGCCTTCGACATGTCGGTGTGGGAGCTGTGGGCCGCGCTCGGGCGCGGTGGCCGGCTCGTCGTGGTGCCGTTCGAGGTGAGCCGCTCGCCGGGCGAGTTCCGGGCGCTGCTGGAGCGGGAGCGGGTGACCGCGCTGTCCCAGACGCCGTCGGCCTACTACCAGCTCGTCGAGGCCGGGGGCGAACCCGAGCCGGTGCGCTGCGTGGTGCTGGCGGGGGAGGAGCTGGACCCGGCGCGGGTGCGGGACCGGATCGGGCGCACCCGTCTGATCAACATGTACGGGATCACCGAGACGACCGTGCACAGCACGTTCGCCGAGCTCACCGATCCGGCGGAGTCGCGCGGGGTCGTCGGAGCGGGGCTCGACGACCTGCGGCTGCACCTGCTCGACGGCGCGCTGCGGCCCGTCCCGCCGGGGTGCCCCGGGGAGATCCACGTCGCCGGGCCGGGAGTGGCGCGCGGCTACCTCGGCAGGCCGGGCCTGACCGCGAGCCGATTCGTCGCCGATCCCTTCGGCGCGCCCGGCGACCGGATGTACCGCTCCGGGGACCTCGCGCGGCGGTTGCCGGACGGGTCCCTGGAGTACCTGGGCCGCACCGACCAGCAGGTGCAGGTGCGCGGTTTCCGGATCGAGCCCGCCGAGATCGAGCACGTGCTGGAGCGGCACGAGGCGGTGCGCCGCGCCGTGGTGCTGCCCCGCGAGGACGGTCCCGGCGGCACCCGGCTGGTGGCCTACGCGGTGCTCGCGGAGGAGGCCGGGGACACCGCGCCCTCGGCGCTGCTCGCGCACGCGGCCGCCGCGCTGCCCCGGCACATGGTCCCCTCCTTCCTGCTGCCGGTGGACCGGATCCCGCTGACCCCCAACGGGAAGCTGGACCGCCGCGCGCTGCCCGACCCGGGCACCGGGCGGACTCCCGGGCGGGCGCCGAGCACCCCGGTGGAGCGGGTGCTGCGGGAGGCCTTCGCGGCGACGCTGGACCTGCCGGACATCGGGGTGGACGAGGGGTTCTTCGACCGCGGCGGACATTCGCTGCTGGCCACCCAGCTGATCAACCGGGTGCGCTCCGGCCTGGGCGTGCAGCTCGACATCCGCACCCTGTTCGACGCGCCGACCGCGGCGGAGCTGGCCCGCGCCGTTGGCGAACGCGGCGCCGCCGCCCGCCCCGCGCTGCGGGCGGGCAGGCGCCCGGCCCGGGTGCCGCTGTCGGCGGCGCAGCGGCGGTTGTGGTTCATCAGCGGGTTCGACGAGTTCGCCGACACCTACAACCTGCGCTTCGCCCACCGGGTGCGCGGCGAGCTGGACCCCGAGGTGTTGCGCGCTGCCTGGGGGGACGTGGTGGCGCGGCACGAGGTGCTGCGCACGGTGGTCGCCGAGTCCGGGGACGGGCCGTGGCAGCGGATCCTCGAACCCGATTCGCTCCGGTTCGAGCACGTCCGGCTCACCGAGCGGGAGCTGCCGGGCAGGCTGGCGGACGATTCCGCGCACCGCTTCGACCTGGGCGCCGAGCCACCGCTGCGGATCACGCTGTACGAGACGGGTCCCGAGCGGTTCGCGCTGCTGGTGCTGCTGCACCACATCGCCGCCGACGGCTGGTCCTTCGCGCCGCTGTCCCGCGACCTGTCCACGGCCTACCGCGCCCGCGCGGCCGGGTCCGCACCGCGCTGGACCTCCGACGCCGTGCAGTACGCCGACTTCGCGCTGTGGCAGCGGGAGATCGGCACCGAGCGGGAGCTGGAGCACTGGACCCGGGCGCTGGACGGAGCACCGCGGCTGCTGTCCCTGCCGACCGACCACCCGCGTCCGGCGGCGTCCGCGCACCTCGGGGAGACCGTCGAGATCGAGTTCGGCGCCGAGCTGCACGCCGCCGCGCTGCGAGTCGCCCAGGAGCACGAGGTCAGCCTGTTCATGGTGCTGCACGCCGCCCTCGCGGTGCTGCTGCACCGGCACGGCGCGGGCGCGGACCTGCCGCTGGGCACCCCGGTCGCCGGTCGCGGCGACGCCGCGCTGCACGACGCGGTCGGCTGCTTCGTGAACACCGTGGTGCTGCGCACCGACCTGTCCGGGCGGCCCTCGTTCGCCGAGCTGCTGCGCCGGGTGCGCGCGGTGGACCTGGACGCCTTCGACCACCAGGAGCTCCCGTTCGAACGGCTGGTGGAGGCGCTGCGGCAGCCGCGCTCGCTGGCGCACCACCCGGTGTTCCAGGTGATGCTGGCGTTCCAGGACACCCCGCCCACCGAGTTCGACCTGCCCGGCGCCACCGTGGAACCGCTGGCGCTGCACGGCTCCGCCTCGCGGATGGACCTGCTGTGGAGCCTGCGGCCGGAGCTGGACGCCGCCGGGAACCCGGCCGGGATCGGCGGGGTGCTGGAGTACGACGCGGAGCTGTTCGACCCGGCCACCGCCCGCGCGCTCATCGCCCGGCTGGAGCGGCTGCTGCGCGCCGCCACCGCCGAACCGGAGCGCGGCATCGCCGAGCTGCCGGTGCTCACCGACGACGAGCAGCGGCGCGCGGTCAGCGCCGGGGTCGAGCGGGAGGTGCCCCCGGGCACCGCGCACGACCTGCTCGCCGCCCGCGTCGCCGAGGCGCCCGAGGCGGTGGCGGTGATCCACGGTGATCGCGAGCTCAGCTACCGCGAGCTGGCCGCCCGGGTCGACGAGCTCGCCGCCGGGCTCAGCGCGCGCGGTGCCGGTCCGGGCTCGCTCGTCGCGCTCGGGTTGCGGCGGGAGCCCGACCTGCTCGCCGCGATGTTCGCGGTGGCGGCGGTCGGTGCCGCCTACCTCCCGTTCGACCCCGAGCTGCCGGAGCGGCGGATCGGGGACCTGCTCGCCGACGCGCGCCCCGGGCTGGTCCTCGCCCACGACACCGCCGGTGCCGTCGAGTTCCGCGAGGGCGCCGCCGAGCCGGCCGTCGTCCCGCGCGGCACCGCCTACGTGCTGCACACCTCCGGCTCGACCGGCAGGCCGAAGGGCGTGGTGGTGGCCCGGGAAGCGGTGCGCAACCTGCTCGACGCCCTCGCCGAGCGGCTGCGCATCGGGCCCGCCGACCGGGTGTTGGCGACCGCCCCCGCCGGTTTCGACATGTCGGTGCCCGAGTTCCACCTCGGCGCCGCCACCGGCGCGGCCGTGGTGCTCGCGGACCGGGACGCGGCCCGGGATCCCGAGCGGCTGCTCGATCTCGTCGCCCGGCACCGGGTCACCGCGATGCAGGCCACGCCCTCGCTGTGGCACACCCTGCTCGCGAGCGGGCGCGGGAAGCTCGACGGGTTGCGGGTGGTGGTCGGCGGCGAGTTCGTACCCGGTCCGCTCGCCGATCGGCTGCGGGGACTCGGCTGCGAGGTGCACGCCTGCTACGGGCCCACCGAGACGACCGTGTGGTCCACCGCGCACGCGGTGGTCGAGGACCAGCCCGCTGACGTGGCGCTGGGCTGGCCGTTGGCGAACACGCGCTGCCACGTGCTCGACGCCGGGCTGCGGCCGGTGCCCCCGGGCGTCGTCGGCGAGCTCTACCTCGCCGGAACCGGGGTGGCCACCGGCTACCTGCACCGCACGGCGCTCACCGCGCAGCGGTTCGTCGCGGACCCGTTCGGTCCACCGGGAACCCGGATGTACCGCACGGGTGACCTCGCGTCCCGGGACGCGGCCGGGCTGCTGCGCTTCCACGGCCGCGACGACGACCAGATCAAGATCCGCGGGCACCGGGTGGAGCTGGGGGAGGTGGAGGCGGTGCTCGCCGAGCACCCGCAGGTGCGGGCCGCCGCCGTCGCGGTGCACGACCACGACGAGCACGATCGCAGGCTCGTCGGCCACCTGGTGCCGCACGGCGTGGACCTCGGCTCGGTCCGGGAGCACCTGGCCGCGCGGCTGCCCGCCCACATGATCCCGTCCCGGCTCGTCACCGCCCAGCGGCTGCCGCTGTCGGCGCACGGGAAGCTGCTGCGCGACCGGCTGCCCGCGCCACCGGCGGTCACCGCCGACGGGGCGGACGGGCGGCACCGGCGGATGTGCGCGGTGTTCGCCGAGGTGCTGGGCGCGGAACGGGTCGGCCCGGACGAGAACTTCTTCGAGCTGGGCGGGCATTCGCTGCTCGCGGTGCGGCTCGCGGACCGCGTCGAGGCGGCCTTCGGCACCCGTCCCCGGCTGCGCGACGTGTTCGCCGGGGCCACCCCCGCCGAGCTGGAGCTCTCGCTCGGCTCCGGCGCGACCTCCGGCCACCTGGTGCGCTTCCGCGGCGGAGGTGACGCGGCACCGGTGGTGTGCGTGCACCCGCTGAGCGGGCTGGCCTGGCCGTACTCGGGCCTGCTCGCGCACCTCGACCCGGCGCACCCGGTGTACGGCCTGCAGGGGATCGGCGCGGGCGGGGTCGCGGACCTGCCGCCGGACGTGGGATCGATGGCCGAGCGCTACCTCGCCGAGCTGCGCGCCGCGCACCCCGAGGGGCCCTACCACCTGGTGGGCTGGTCCTTCGGCGGACTGGTGGCGCACGAGATGGCGCGGTCCCTCGGAGCCGAGGCGGGGGTGCTGTTCCTGCTCGATCCGCCGCTGGGCGGATCACCCGGCGAGGCGGCCGACGCGATCGACCCGCGGCGGATCCACCGGGTGCTGCTCACCTCGGTCGGCCGCGAGGACGTCGAGGCGGAGAGCTTCGCCGAGGTCTCCGCCGTGCTGCGCCAGGAGGGCAGCGCGCTCGCCGAGCTCACCGAGCGCGACGTGGCCGACCTCGTCACCGCCTCCCGGCACAACGCCGCCCTCACCGGGACGCACCGGCCCGGCGTGCACCGCGGCCGCACCGTCCACATCGGAACACCGGAGGGGCCGGATCCCGAGCTCTGGCGAGAACACCTCGCCCGACCACCGGAGACCTACCACCTGCCGCACCCGCACCACCGGCTCCTGCAGCCGCGCCACGTCGGCGAGATCGGCGCGATCCTGCGCGCCCACCTGAACCCCGAGCACGAGGAGGACACCCGGTCATGACCAACCCGTTCGACGACGAGGACGGCACCTTCCTGGTGCTGCGCAACACCGAGCTCCAGCACTCGCTGTGGCCCGCGTTCGCCGAGGTGCCCGCCGGCTGGGAGGTGGTGCTGGGCGAGTCGGCTCGCGCCGAGGCGCTGCACTACGTCGAGCAGCACTGGACCGATCTGCGCCCGGCCTCCCTCCGCGAGTCGTGATGGAGCCCGGGATCCAGGCCGCCCTGGACGGCCTCCCCGCCGGGGCGCGGGTCGTGGTCCGGCTCCCCAACGGCCCCGGGCTCGCCTCGGTGCTGCTGGCGTGCTTCGAGCGGGAGCTGGTCGCCGTGCCGCTGGCCCCGCGCGGCACCGACCTGGACGACATCGTGCACCGGGTCCGCGCGAGCGCCGTGGTGGAGCCCGCCGCGACCGGAGCCGCGCTCCGCCCGACGGAGCACGATCCTGCGCACCCGGACATGGCGGGGCTGGCGTTCCTCATGTTCACCTCCGGGTCCACCGGCAGGCCCAAGGGCGTGCGGCTGAGCAGGAGGGCGGTGCTCGGCAACGCGGCGAAGACCGCGGCGCTGCACGGGATCGAGCCGGGCCGGCCGCACGGCACCTGCCTGCCGCTGCACCACTGCAACGCGCTGGTGATGTCGCTGCTGGGCACCCACCTCACCGGGGCACCGCTGGTGCTGCACCCGAAGTTCGACCCCGCCGGGTACTTCGCCGAGCTCGCCGCCGGAGGGGCGCGCACCGCCTCGATCGTCCCGGCGCTGCTGTCCGACCTGCTCGACGCCGCCCCGGAGTGGCCGCCGGAGCTGGAGTACCTGATCACCGCCGCCGCTCCGCTGACCGGCGACCTCGCCCGGCGCTTCCACGAGCGCTACGGGCCCCGGCTGCGCCAGGGGTACGGGCTCACCGAGGCCGTGAACTTCAGCTTCACCGCGCCCCGGCTGGACGGTGCGGATTTCACCGCGCAGTACCTGGACCGGTTCCCGCCGGTCGGGGCGGCGCTGCCGGAGACAGAGTGGCGGCTGGAATCCGGTGAGGTGCAGGTCCGCACCCCGGACCTGATGGACGGCTACTGGGAGGACCCGGCGGCCACCGCCGAGGCGATCACCCCGGACGGCTGGTTGCGCACCGGCGACCTGGGTGAGCTGCGGGACGGGTTGCTCGTGCTGCGCGGCCGCACGAAGGAGCGGATCAACCGGGGCGGGGAGAAGCACTACCCGCTGGAGGTGGAGCGCGGCTGGCGCGCGGACGGGCTGCGCGGCCTGTTCGCGGCCGTCGGCGTCGCCGAACCCGCGCTGGGACAGGAGATCGGCCTGGTCACCGCGGACGCGCCGGTGGATCAGGTCCGCGACCTGTGCGAGCGGACCGCGCTGCGCCCGGCGGCGGTGCGCTTCGGCGGATTCCGCACCACCGCCACGGGCAAGCCGCAGCGCGCGAAGATGGGCACCGCGCTCGCGGCCCGGCGGCTGGCGCCCGGCCGCTACGAGCGGCTGCTCG
The DNA here is from genome assembly GCF_047200635.1 of Saccharopolyspora antibiotica. Lineage (NCBI taxonomy): Bacteria > Bacillati > Actinomycetota > Actinomycetes > Pseudonocardiales > Pseudonocardiaceae > Saccharopolyspora > Saccharopolyspora antibiotica. The sequence continues at coordinate 162,032 of NZ_JBJZOI010000006.1, forward strand.
CGCACGCGGGCGCGACCGCGCGGGAGATGCTGCGCCGGGCGCCGGAGTCCGCATCGCCGGAGCTGCGCGCCCTCGCCGAGCACGCGCCGGAGCCCGCGGGCACCGAGGACGAGCCCGCGTTCGCGGCGCTGGACTTCCTCCGCGAGCGCTGGCTCGACCCGGAGGACGCGGAGCTGGCGGCCGCCAAATCGGTGTGGCGGGCGACGCTCGCGGCCGCTTGGCCGGTCTCGGCGCACGTCGAACTCGCCGCCGAGGTCGTCGCCGCGGGAGGAGATCCACCGGTCGCGGTCCCGTTCGGCGTCGAGACCGCCGTGCGCGAAGGGCGGTTGCTGGTGCTCCCGCACAGCGCCCCGGTCGCGGCGGGTTCGGCCCCCTGGGCGCTCGGCCCGCTGTGGACGTTCCTGCGCGACGGCGAGACCGGGCACCGGGTGGACCGGTGGAGCAGGATGCGCCGCCTGCGCCAGGACGGGCACGCCCTGGTGGGCTGCTCCGCGCTGCGCGCCGGGCGGCACGATCTCGGCGGCGTCATCTGGGCCCGCCCGACGGACGAGGAGTGAGCATGGGACGCCACGACGAGCTGCGCATCGCCACCTGGGCGACGAACTCGATCAGCGACGATCGCACCGAGCTGCGCGTGGACCACGGGGAGCTGGAGGTCCCGATGCACGGCACGATCGCGGCCAGCGGCCGGGAGCTGGCCACCATCGGCGAGATCGGCGCGGATCTCATCCGGCTCCCAGCCGGGCAGGGGTTCGTGCCGCACACCCATCCCGGTCACCACGTGCTCACGGTCGTCGCGGGCATCGGCACCATCACCTACGGCGGCAAGATCCACGAAACGCGGGCCGGGCAGACCTTCCTCATCGAGGGCGAGGTGCCGCACGCCGTCGGTGCGATCACCGACCACCTCATCGTCGCGGTCGGCGCCCCGCACAAGCGCATCGACTCGACCGACCGGATGACCCCGGTGCCGTACGAGGAGATCATCGCCGACGACGGCGAGCTCACCTGCCTGATCTGCGACCGCACCGCCGGAGCGCCCCGCTACCTGCACTCCCTCGGTTGCCCGCACTGCCCCTGCCGCGAGTGCGCCGGGATGTGAACCCGGCCCGGCCCGGCGATCCGGAGCGGGGCGCGGGCCGTCCGCCCCGACGGGAGGGGCGGCCCGCTCGCCTCACCCCGCGAGAGCGGCGATCTCCGAGGGGGCCCACCGGCCGCGGGCGCCGGGCATCGCCGCCAGGTGGGCGGCGGCGGTGCCGAGGTCCCAGCCCTGCCCGGTGCGCAGGCCGGCCAGGATCACGCGCAGGTACGGCGCCGACGGGGCGCGCGGCGCGACCTCCGCGCTGGACCAGGGCGCGGTGAAGGTGAGCACCGGGTGGCCGTCGAGGTCACCGGCGCGCAGCAGCGTCTCGTAGCGGCCGGGGCCGAGCGCGCACCGGCCGGTGTCCAGCACCTCGCGCAGGTCCAGGTCGGTGCCGGGCTCCCGGTACATCTCCTGCGCCACCACGTCGGCGAACTGGCCGGTCGTGATGAGGTAGGCGCGCAGCGCCGCCGAACCCGGCAGGTCCGGGTCGAAGAACGCCCGGCCCCCGCCCCAGACCCGCGACTCGGTGGCGAAGTACACCCCGCCCGGCACCAGGTGCCCGGCCGCGCGCCGGGGCGGGCGCGGGTCGCGGCAGCCGGGGCAGGCCCGTCGCCCACCCGGCGGCACACCCCCCTCGAGGTAGCAGCGGAACCGCTCGGCGTGCATGTTCGACCCGTAGCTCGCGTACCAGACCAGATCGGTGCCGGTTCCCACGACGTCGCCTCCTCCCGGCGCGCGGTGCTCACCCCCGGCGGGCGAAGCGGCGGCCGGCGAACCACAGTGCCAGCAGCGAGAACCCCAGCACCAGGGCGAGCTCCACCGTCGGCGGGACCTCCCAGGTGCCCCAGCGGACCGGGGCGAAGATCACCGAGTCCGGGGCGCCGCCGAGCCGGGCCAGGATCGCGTGCCGCATCGCGTCGACCGCGTAGGTCAGCGGGTTCAGCAGCGTCAGCGAGGCCATCCAGCCGGGCATCGCGCTGATCGGGAACATCAAGCCGGACAGGAACATCAGCGGGGTGATGAGCACCGTGAGCACCGTGTTGAACGTCTGCATCCGCGTGATCGTCACCGCCACCAGCGTGGCCAGCACCGTCATCGACAGCGCCGCCAGGGCGAGCTCGGCCAGCAGCACCGCGAACAGCCCCGGCCGGTAGGGGACCCCGACCAGGCCCGCGCTGAGCAGCACCACGGTCCCCTGCGCGGTGGCCACGGTCGCCCCGCCCAGGCACTTGCCGAGCAGCAGCGTCCCGCGCAGCACCGGTGCCGCCAGCATCTCGCGCAGGAAACCGCTGTGGCGGTCCCACACGATCGACGCCCCCACCGAGATCGCCGGGGCCTGCGCGGCCATCACCAGCACCCCGGGGAACAGGAACAGCATGTAGTCGGCCGCCGCCCGCTCCCCGCCGCCCGCCCCCGCGAACAACCGGGACAGCCCGATGCCCAGCACGTACAGGAACAGCAGCGGTTGCAGCAGCGAGACCGCCATCCGGGTGCGGTCGCGCAGGAAGTGCAGCACCTCCCGGCGCCAGACCATGCTGCCCGCCCGCCACTCGCGGGCCGCGCGGGAGGGGACGCGGCCGGGTTCGGCCGAGGTGAGGGCGACGGCGTCGGGGGCGGTGCGGGTCACGAGGCCTCCTCAACGGCGGGGGAGTCGCGGATGGCTCGGCCGGTGTAGTGCAGGAAGACCTCGTCCAGGCTGGGCCGGGTGACCCCCACCTCGTAGATCGGCACGTCCAGCCCGGAGCACAGCACCGGCACGAACCGGGCCCCGTCCGCCACCCGCACCCGGACCCCGTCGTCGCCCGAGGTGGCCGCCAGGTCGAACCGCTCCCGCAGCACCCGCACCGCGCGCTCGTCATCGCCGGTGCGCAGGGCGATCCGGTCCGCGCCGACCACGGACTTCAGCTCGGCGGGGGAGCCCTGCGCGATGATCCGGCCCGCGTCGATGATGGCGATCCGGTCGCAGCGCTCCGCCTCCTCCAGGTAGTGCGTGGTGAGGAAGACCGTCGTGGACTCCTGGCGCCCGATGCTGCCCAGGTGCTCCCACATCTCGGTGCGGGTCTGCGGGTCGAGCCCGACCGTCGGTTCGTCCAGGAACAGCACCCGGGGCCGGTGCAGCAGGCCGCGCGCGATCTCCAGCCGCCGCCGCATCCCGCCGGAGAACGTCGCGACGAGGTCGTCGCGACGCCCGGTGAGCCCCACCAGCTCCAGCATCGACGCCACCCGCTCGGGGACCAGAGGTTTCGGCAGCGCGTAGAGGTCGGCGTGGAAGCGCAGGTTCTCCGCCGCGGTCAGCTCGGCGTCCAGCGTGCTCTCCTGGAACACCAGGCCGAGCCTGCGCCGCACCTGGTGCGGGTCGTGCACCGCGTCGTACCCGGCGATCTCCACGCGACCCGAGTCCGGACGGGCCAGCGTGCACAGCATCGCGATCGTGGTGGTCTTGCCCGCGCCGTTCGGCCCGAGGAACCCGAAGGTCTCCCCCTGCCGCACGTCGAGATCGACCCCGCGCACCGCGGGCACCCCCTGGTAGGACTTGTGCAGGTCCCGCGCCAGGACGGCGGGCGCGTCGCCGCGCGGACCCCGGTCACCTCGCCAGAGCCGTCGCACCCCGGCCTCCTCTCCGCTGCTCCGATTCCCGTCCTCGGTGCGCGCGGCTCACCCCGCGCGCCCGAAGAGGCGTTCGTGCCAGTCCTCCGGCACGACGAAGCCGAAGCTCCACCGGTGCAGCTCGGCCGGGTTGACGATGCAGTGCCAGAACAGCCGGTCGGGATCCTGCTCGGTCTTGAAGAACCGCACGATCCGCCGCCGCTCGGGCAGCGTCACGATCTCGCCGGTCTCCGGGTTCTGGTAGCGGAAGAAGGAGGTGGTCTCGCCCTCGGCGGGATCGCGGTCCAGGTCCACCACGTACATCCGCCAGCCCGGCTGGTTCTCGTTGGTGTGCCACAACCGGTAGCTGGACGGCGGGTACCAGAGCGCCCCGGAGAACCGGACCTCGCCGCCGAACGCCGCCTCCAGCAGCTCCACCACCCGGGTCTTCGCCTCGAAGTAGGCCGGGTAACCCGGGTGGTCGACGTGCTCGTCCAGGTTCACCAGGTGGAAGTCGCGGCGCGGGCCGCCCGGCCGGTCCCGCCACCGCGCCTCGGCCATCCGCTGATGCCACGCCTGGAACTCCGGATCAGCCGGTGAGTCCGATGTGGACGCCAGGTCGTCGGGGCGGAACTCCGCGCGGAAGCGGGCCAGGTCCGCGCTCGGCGGCCGCAGCTCCAGCTCCGGCAGCAGGTCGACCAGCGGCGCCAGCCCCGGAACCGAGTCCAGGTCGTACTCGTGGTGGTAGAACGCGGTGCGCCCGCGCGGCGGCTCCGGTTCCGGCGCGGGCGGGGGCCCGGTGAACGCGGTGGAGCCCTCGACGAGGTCGCGGGCGGTGAACTCGTAGCCGTGCCGGGCACCCAGCGCCACGATCTCGGCGAGGGCGGTGGTGGCCTTCAGCCGCTGGGCCAGCTCGGGGCGCTCCTGGGTCGCCCGGAGGAAGTTCGTGCAGGACTCGACGGACATGCGTGCTCCTTCGTACCGGGTGGGGTGGGTCAGGGACGGGCCGGCGGGGGGTCCAGCAGCAGCACCGAGGGGACCCGCTCCGGGCGGGCCAGCCGCAGGAAGTGCAGACCGAATCCGGAGATCCCCAGCAGCAGGCCGGGGAAGAAGTCCGCGCTGTGCTCTGTGATGCCGTGCTCGGCGTCGTCCAGCGATCGCCACAGCTCGCGCACCTGCACGTTCGCCTCCAGCTGGAAGGCGGGCTCCGAGCGCAGCAGCGCGAACCGCAGCAGCAGCTCGGAATTGCCCGCGGTGCCGTGGCACAGCGTGTGGTTCCTCAGCCGCGGGAAGTTGCGCATCGTGGCCGACAGCGCTTGGTGCGCCTCGCGCAGCAGGTCCTCGTCCTGGCCGCCCAGCAGCGACCAGGACGCGATGCGGCTCAGCCCGATGCCGGCGGCGCCGTTGCACCAGGCGTTCGCGTAGTGCCTGCCGCCGCGCGCCAGGTGCCCGGTGCTGCGCCGCAGGTCGTACCAGTCCTGCTCGGTGCCGTCGAAGTGCGCCGCCTCGTAGGCGAAGGCACGCCGGCCGGCGGCGACGTGATCGGCGCGGCCGGTGGAGGTGCCCAGCAGCACCAGCGCCCAGCCGATGCCGCCGGCGCCGTGCGAGAAGCCCGTCAGGTCCGCCACCACGTCCTCCGGCGTCGAGGACGGCCAGCTCAACCCCTCGCCCCGCTCCCGCGCGTGCTGCAGCACGTGGTCCGCGCAGCGGTGCGCCAGCTCCACGGCGCGCTCACCGAGCAGGTCGCGCAGCTCCAGCAGCACCGGGATCAGCCCGGCGGCGCCGTGCAGCACGTCGAAGTGCACGTCGGCATCGATCCGCTCCGGCAGCTCCTCGCACAGCCGTCGCGCCAGCTCGGCGTGCTCCGGTTCGCCCCACAACCGGTGCAGGTGCGCGAGCAGGTGCAGCTGGCCGCCGAGCCCGGTGAACGCCCCGAGCCGCTCCGGAGGCGGCCCGGCCAGCGCGTGCTCGGCGGCGCGGCGCGCGGCGGCCCGGAACTCCGGGCGCGGCACCAGGTCGTCCAGGTACGCCAGGAAGAACGCCACCCCGGCCGAGCCCTGGTAGAGGTCGCCCTCGATGTCGGCCTCCTCCAGCACCGACCCGAGCAACCGGAACGAGGTCCACGGCGCCGGGGCCGAGCGGTCCCGCAGCATTCCGCACAGCCGTTCGCCGATGCGGGTCGCGTAGTCCAGCGCGGTCGCCACGAACGCGGGACTGCTGATCTCGCCGGCCGACAGGCTCGCCTCGATGTAGCGCCGCTGCTGGGCTCGGTTGTCGGCGTCGAGGCGCCGGATCCGCTGCGCCGCGTGCGCCAGCGGCGAGGAGTCCAGAGCGGACGGCAACGCCTCGGCGTGGTCGTGCACCAGGTGCTCGCCGTCCACGGCCGCGGTGAACAGCGGGACGTCCAGCCGCCACAGCGACTCCAGCTCCCGTTCCGCGAGCACGCCGTCCTCGTCCCAGGTGCGGGGGAAGGTCCGGACCGTGTTCGCCAGCAGGTCCACCTCCAGCGGCTCGGCCAGGCACTTCGGGTGCTGCGCCGTGAGCAGCAGCTGCGAGTAGATCTGGGTCCCCCAGTTGATGAACCGGGCGCTCGCCCCGTCGAACGCCTCGGTCAGCAGCGCGATCGCCTCGTCCGCGTGGTGCTCGAACCACCCGTGCACCCGTTCGAAACCCTCCACGATGGACTCGACGTGGTCCTCCGGGCGCACCAGCTCACCACCCGCGAACACCCGGTTCGCCGCGCTCGGCGCGACCGCGATCCCGGCGCGGTGCTCCACGCTCGCCGCGAAGCTCATCCGTCGTTCGCTGAGCCGCGGGACCGGCACCGGCATCTCGTAGCCCTCGCCCCCGGCGTAGCCGCTGATCCGCATCGGCGCCGAGCCGTCGGCGGGCTCCGCGCGCGGCCACTCCAGCAGACCGGTGCCGAACACCGAGTCCAGCATCGTCCCCCCGGTGCGCGCCCGGCCGAGCGGCGCCACGCCGAACGCGGTCTCGCCGTCGCAGACGAACGCGTGCCCGTCGCAGATCAGCACGTTCTCGAAGTGCAGGTCGCCGCCGCCCAGCACGTAGAACAGCGCCAGGTAACCGCCCAGCTCCCGGTACACCTCCGCCGCTCCCCGCGCGCAGCCCACCTCGTTGCGCCCGGACGGGATCTCCGCCTCCCAGCCGTACCCGTCGCGGACCAGCACCGGCCGCGTCGCGAACGGCACCACCCCGCGGTCGCGCAACCGGGCCAGCACGGCCTGGATCCCCGCTTCCGAGCGCAGGCAGCGCGGCTTGTAGTAGCAGGTCCCGGTGCCGCCCCCGGCGAGCTCGACCTCCAGCACCGCGACGCTGCGCCCCCCGGCGTGGAAGTCCGATCCGCCCAGCCGCACCGAGCGGAACCGGGTGATCGGCTCGCCGAAGAACTCCGCGCCGACCTCCCCGGCATCGGCGGCCAGGTGCCGCAACAGCCGTCCGCCGTAGTCGGCGAGCAGCGCGGTGACGTGCGCGAGCCAGCGGCCCAGCACCGGGAACTCGCGGTAGAAGGCGTGGTAAGCGGCCGCGTCCCGGAACGTCTCGGCCAGGTAGGTCCGGTACTCGGCCTCGCCCGGCAGCTCCCGGTCGAGTCCGTGCCGCGCCCGGTGCAGGTTCGCCTCGGCCTCCACCGACCAGGCCAGCGCCAGCGCGAACCTGTCGTGCAGGTGGCGCTGGACGTCGTCGACCAGCCCGGCGCCGACGACCTCCGGCAGCCCGGCGCGGACCGACTCCAGCCTCCGGCCCAGCTCCAGCAGGAACGGCTCGCAGGCCACGGCCAGCCTGCCGTGGTGGAGCTCGGGATCGCGCCAGCTCGCGCCGTCGCCCCGCGCCGCCGCCCAGCCGTCCAGCGCGGCCCGGTAGGTGGGCAGCCACTCCGCGTGCACCTCCTCCAGCAGCGCCGCCGCCGACCTCGGGTCGCGCTCGACGGCCCGGTAGGCGGTGAGCAGCTCGGCGAGCTCGCTGCGCTCGTGGCGGGGTTCGGCGCCGCGGTGCCGCGCCTCCTGCGCGAACTTGTCGGCGAGGCGGTCGGCCAGCCTGCCCAGCCGCCACCGCTCGACGGGGTCGAGCTCGACGGGTTCCGGTGGCGAACCGGAGTCGCGCAGCGCGGTCACCACGCGGCGCCGCTCCGACAGGTTCGCCGCGCGGGCGGCCAGGTCCAGTGCACGGGCGGTCGGCATCGAACTCCTGTCCCCGATCGGGAGAAGCGGGTCCCGGCCGGAGGCAGCGCGCTCCGCACGGGGAAAGCGGGGGAACGCGGCGAGCCGGAACGGCTCACCGCGTCGTGGATCACTTGGTGTTGCCGTCGCACACCGCGGTGATCGGGCCCCAGCTGCAGCTCTGCACGCAGGCGTAGATCTCGGCCGCGGCGACGCCCTCGGTCCAGAAGTCCAGCGACTCCTGGTCGATGCTCTCGACCGCGTCGGGCAGGTCGCCCGGCTCGACGCCGAAGGCGGCGGGGTTCTCGGTCAGCGCCGCGCGGAAGTCGGCGTCGATGACGGCGCCGCGCAGGATGGTCTCGGACATGGTGTTCCTCCAGGTCTGCTGTGCGAAAACGGGATCATTCCGGTGGTGCGTTCCGCAGCCGGGCCACGAGTTCGATCCCCAGCTGCCGCTCGGCGTTCTGCAACTCCACGAGCGCCGGGCCCACGTTCTCGGTGTCGTTCTGCCAGGCGACCATCTCCTTCTCCTCGGGGGACAGGCCTTCGCGCAGCCACAGCGATTCCAGCCATGCCTTCGTCGCGTGCGGGTGCAGATCGGTGAGCGGGGTCAGCCGGGACAGCGTCGGCTCCTCGTGCGAGGCGAGCGCGAGCTCCAGCACCTCCCGCAGCTTCCCGTCGGGCGGGATCAGCGAGCAGAACACCATCAGCTGCTGGATCCGCCGGATGGCGTCGACGTCCTGGTAGATGGTCGGCTCGTCCGCGTGCTTCATCCGCGATCCCCTCTGCCGGTGCTCCGTGGGATCGACGGTAGGCGGCAGCGGTTGCAGCCCGCCTTCAATGTTGTTTCAACGCCCCGTGAACGGCGCTGGCGCGGCGAAATCCGCTGCGCTGCCGGGGGATTCGCTCAGCCGGGGCGCCCGGCGGCCCAGGCGCACAGGGCGGCCTGGACTCGGTTGCCGACCTCCAGGGCGGTGAGGATGCGGCTCACGTGGGCCTTCACCGTGCTCTCCCGCATCCCCAGCGCCTTCGCGATCTCGGCGTTGCCGTCCCCGGCCGCGAGCCGCGCCAGCACCTCGCGCTCGCGCGGGGTGAGCCGGTCGAGCTTCGCGCGGGCCGCGGCGGCCTCCGGGCGGGCGTCCTCGTGGTAGTGGTCCACGAGCCTGCGCGCCGCCGCCGGGTGCAGCATCGCCTGGCCGGCCGCCACCACCCGCACCGCGCGCACGATCTCCGCGGGATCGGTGTCCTTGAGCAGGAATCCGGCCGCCCCCGCCGCGAGCGAGCCGTAGACGTACTCGTCCAGGTCGAAGGTGGTCAGCGTGATCACCTGCGGCGGATCGGGCAGCGCCCGCAGCCGCTCGGTGGCCCGGATGCCGTCCAGGCGCGGCATCCGCACGTCCATCAGCACCACCTCCGCCCGGTGCGCGCGGGCCCGCTCCACCGCGGTGATCCCGTCGGCGGCCTGCGCGACGACCTCGATCTCCGGGTCGTCGTCGAGGATGTCGGCCAGCGCCAGGCGGACCAGGGTGTCGTCGTCGACGATCAGCGTGCGGATCATGCTGCTCCCGAGGTGCGCTCGTCGACCGGGATGCGGGCCGCCAGCCGCCAGCCCCCGGCGCCCGCCGGACCGTGCTCCAGGCGACCGCCCAACCCCTCGACCCGCTCGGCCAGCCCCACCAGACCGTAGCCGCCGGGTTCCGCGCGGTCGCCCGCTTCGCCGGCCGCGTTCTCCACCTCGGCGGTGGACTCCGGGGGCCCGTGGCGGACCCGCACCCGGACCCGCGAGCCGGGGGCGTGCTTGCGGGCGTTGGTCAGCGCCTCCTGCACCACCCGGTGCAGCGCGAGCCGGTGGCTGAACGGGATCGCGGCCGGATCCCCCTCGATCTCGGCATCGATCTCCTGGCCCGCGGCCCGCGCCTCCTCCAGCAGCACCGGCAGCTCCCGGAGCTGGCGCGGCCCCGGCGCGCCCTCGGCGTCCGGGGAGCGCAGCCCGCCGAGCACGTCCCGCAGGTCCCGCAGCGCGTCGGTCGAGGTCGCCCGGAGCAGGTCGATCCGATCGGCCACCCGCGGCGGCAGCACCGCCGAGTGCCGCTGCAACGCGCCGGTGTGCAGCGCCAGCACGCTGAGCGAGTGGGCCAGCGCGTCGTGCAGCTCGCCGGCCACCCGGGCCCGCTCGGTCAGCCGCGCCTGCTCGGCCCGCAGCTCCCGCTCCACCCGCAGCTGGTCGACCCGCGCGGCGAGGCTCTCCACCAGCCGCCTGCGCCCGCCCGCCCACATCCCCAGCGCCACCACCGCGAGCAGCAGCAGCACCGGACCGTAGAGCCGGGTCTCCCAGAGCGCGTGCTCCGGCAGCAGCAGGTTGCCCAGCATCGCCGCGCCCGCGCACGCCACGGCCACCAGCGGGCGCCCGCGCGCGGCGAAGGAGAACAGCACCACCAGCAGCGGGAGCACCGCGCCCAGCAGCGCGGCGAGCGCGACCGCGAGCACCGCGGGCACCACCGGGAACCGGAACCGCCAGCGCAACGAGCCCGCCGCGAGCAGCGCCGCCGCGACCTGCGGGCTCAGCAGCTCGCCGCCCGCCCCCACGTAGGCCTCCTGGGCGGAGAGCGCGCCGACCACGACCAGCAGCAGCGCCTCGGCCCACGGCCGGCTCGCCCGTTCGCTCACCGCACTCCTCCTCACCACCACCTGCGTCGAGGATAGGAACGGGGTGACCCCCTACTTTCGTACCGGATCACCCTGGCCGAGTGATCGATGGCGCCCGCCCGCGCGTTCCGTAGCGTGCAGCGCGTGGACCCGATGGAGCCGACTGCCCACCCGGAGCGCGATCCCCGTCCCGAGCCGACGTCCCGTCCCGGGCGGTTCGAGTTCTCGCGGGAGGCGTTCCGCAGCTTCCGCACCACGGGCGCGATCGCGCCCAGCGGCCGGTCCCTCGCGGCGCGGCTGGCCGCGCCGCTGGACCCGCCCGGGGGACGGCACCCGGTGCGCGTGCTGGAGGTGGGGGCGGGCACCGGGGCGGTGACCCGCGAGCTCGCCACCCGCTTGGGCCCGGCCGACCGGCTGGACGTCGTGGAGGTCAACCCGCACTTCGTCCGGGTGCTGGAATCGGCCCTGCGGCACGACCTCGCGCTCGCGGCGGTCGCCGGGCAGGTGCGGCTGCACGAGCGATCGATCCTGGACGTCGAGCTGGAGCACCGCTACGACGTGGTCGTGTCCGGGCTGCCGTTCACCAACTTCGAGCCCGCCCAGGTGCGGGCGATGCTGCGGCGGCACCTCGCGCTGCTGATCCCCGGTGGCGATCTCACGTTCTTCGGCTACCTCGGCACCCGGTGGGCGCGCGGCCTGTTCAGCGGGCGCGCGGAGGCCCGGCGGCACCGGGCCGCGATGGCCGTGGAACGGGAGTACGCCGAGCGCTGCGGGGTCGGGCGCGGCACGGTGTGGCGCAACCTGCCGCCCGCGCACGTCTGGCACCTGCGCGCACCCGAGGAGGATCGCTGATGCCGTCTCCGGGGGAGTGGCTGGCGCAGCTCCCGCCGCCCGCGGGCTACGCGCTGCTGGCCGCGCTGGTGTTCGTCGAAGGCGTCCTCGTGGTGAGCCCGTTCGTGCCGACCTTGGGGCCCCTGCTGGTCGCGGGGGCGCTGGCCTACGCCGGGGTGCTGGACCTGTGGTTGGTGGTGCTGGTCGCCGCGTTCGGCGCGGTGTGCGGTGACGCGCTGGGCCACTGGACGGGACTGCGCCTCGGGCCCCGGCTGCGCGAGACGCGCTTCGCGCGCAGGGCGCCGCGCGCCTGGGACCGCGCCAGCGATCTCTTCCGGCGCGGCGGAGGCCCCGCGCTGGTGCCCTGCCGATTCGTCCCGCTGGTGCGCTCGGCGGCTCCGCACCTGGTCGGGGCCTCGGGGCTGCCGTACCGGCGGATGGCGCCGTGGAGCCTGCTCGCCGGGGTGCTGTGGGCGTGCGGTGAGGGCGGGCTGGGCTACCTCGCCGGGGCCTCGGCCGCGGAGGTGTCCGGGGCGTTCGGGGTGATCCCGGTGGTGCTGGCCGTGCTGGTGCTGCTCGGTGTCGTGCTGTGGCGCCGTTCCCGGAAGCGGGGTTCGGGCGGCAGCGGGGACGAGGCCTCCGGGACGGGGCCGGTGGCCTCGCTGCGGCCGGAGCGCTAGGTGCTAGGACACCGCGCGCCGCGCCGGAGGGTTGTCGGCGGCGGGCGTCCCGACCTCGTCGCGCAGCACCGCCAGGTGCAGCGCCCGCAGCCGGGAGCCGGGCTCCACGCCCAGCTCCTCGCGCATCCGGCCCGCCAGCTCCGCGTAGTGCAGCAGCGCCTCGCTCCGCCTCCCGCAGCGGTGGAGCGCGAGGACGAACAGCTGCCAGAACGGTTCGTGGAACGGGTGCTCGACGGTGAGCGCCCGCAGCTCCCCGACGACCTCGTGGTGGCGTCCCAGCCGCAGCGCCAGCTCGCCGCGCCGTTCCAGCGCCCAGATCCACTGCTCGTGCAACCGGGGGACGACGTCGCGGTGCAGCGAGTCCGATTCCACGTCGGGCAGGGCGCGTCCGCGCCACAGCGCCAGCGCCCGGTCCAGCGCGCGGTGCTCGGCCACCGGGTCCTCGCGGCGGGCGGCGGCGCGGGCCTCGTCGAGCAGCTGGGTGAACCGGGCCAGGTCCAGGTTCTCCGGCGCGACCTCGATGGCGTACCCGGAGTGCGAGGTGCGGATGAGCCCGCGCTCGTCCTGCCCGGCCGTCGCGTGCCGCAGCCGGGTGATGCAGGTGTGCAGCGCCCTGCGGGGCCGGTGCGGCGGCGACTCGCCCCAGATCCGGTCGACCAGCTCGTCCACCGGGACCACCTGGTTGAACCGGACCAGCAGTGCCGCGAGCAGGATGCGCTGCCGCGCTCCCGGGATGTCCAACGAGCGGGTCCCGGAATGCACCGAGAGCGGACCGAGCACGCGGAACGTCAGCGACTGGCTCACGCGGAATCCCCCAGATGTGCGGTGGTGTCGCTCGGGCCCGGAAGCAGCTCAGGAGCGGGTCGGCCGCGCGGGTGGTGAGTCCCCGTGGCGGGCGGTCCGAGCTGCGGTTCCGGCGGACGCGGGCGGATCGTGCCGATCAAGTGGCCGACCTGGGCGCGGTGGATTATTCTCCCTTTCTAGCACCGCTCTCAAGAATTCCGCAATGCCCCTTCGGGGTCCGACGAAAGTAGGTGTTCCGCAGGCATTGCAATTGTGCTGAATTAGTTGCAACGAATGGCGGGGAGAAAAATTGCTCGACCTTCGGCGCATGTCGTTCGGCCGGTCGTGAAGCTCGGCCCGCGGGTGTGGTCGGCGAGCCCGGAGACGATCTCGTCCGGTATGCCGTCCTTGCGTTCCATGTCCGAGATGTGCCGTCTGAGCTGCTGTTATCCCTTATCTGAGGATCTCGCTGCCGAATCATCGCGAATCGCGGACGCTGTTTCCGAAGTGATCGATGTTGCCACTAGGGTGGCTCGCCGAGATCCGGCAACGAGTAGCTGAGCAGGGCTCGGCCGGCCGCCCGCGCGGGCGGTTCCACGCAGTTGAAGGGGTGTTCGCCTTGTCAGGGGCAGCGTCGTCCGATGCGGAATCGGGCGGTTTCTCGGTATCAGACGTGACGGTCACCGAGCCGAACGTGATCCGGCGCGCGGTCGGCGCGGCGGCCATCGGCAACGTCACGGAGTGGTTCGACTTCGGCGTCTACTCCTACCTCGCGGTCAAGATCGAAAGTGTTTTCTTCGCGGGCCTGTCGCCCACGATGGGCACCATCGCCACGCTGGGCACGTTCGCGGCGGCGTTCCTGGTCCGGCCCTTCGGCGGCTTGTTCTTCGGCCCGCTGGGCGACCGCATCGGCAGGCAGAAGGTCCTGTCGCTGACCGTGATCATGATGGCGATCAGCACGTTCATCATCGGCATCCTGCCCGACTACCACGCCATCGGCGTGGCGGCTCCGATGCTGCTGCTGCTCGCGCGGCTGCTGCAGGGCTTCTCCACCGGCGGGGAGTACGGCGGTGCGATGGCGTTCATCGCCGAGTACGCGCCCGACCGCAGGCGCGGCTTCCTGTGCAGCTTCCTGGAGTTCGGCACGCTGACCGGCTACGCGCTCGGCGCCACCTTCGCCACCGTGCTGGAGATCGCGCTGTCCGAGGAAGCGCTGCTGAGCTGGGGGTGGCGGATCCCGTTCCTCATCGCCGGTCCGATCGGCGGCATCGGGCTCTACCTGCGGATGAAGCTCGAGGAGACCCCGGCCTTCGCGAAGATCGCGGCGGAGTCCGAGGGGCGCGAGGGCAACCAGACCCTCGCCGAGTTCCGCAAGATCTTCGTGACGCACTGGCCCGCGATGCTGGTCTGCGGCGGGATCGTGCTGGTCTTCAACGTCACCAACTACATGCTGACCAGCTACATGCCGACCTACCTCACCCAGACGCTGCCCGACCACGGGCACGCGGGCACGCCGAGCACCGTCTCCGAGGTGCTGCAGATCATCGTGCTGCTGATCTCGATGGTGCTGATCACCTTCGTGGGACGGCTCAGCGATCGGATCGGGCGCAAACCGGTGATGTACACCGGGTGCGCGCTGCTGGTGGTGCTGTCCATCCCGTCGATCATGCTGCTGAAGGCCGGCGGCACGGTGGCGACCTTCTCGGGCCTGCTGCTCATGGGCCTGATGCTGCTGTGCTTCAACTCGACCTCGCCGTCGATGCTGCCCTCGCTGTTCCCGACCGACATCCGCTACGGCGGGCTGTCCATCGCGTTCAACATCTCGGTGTCGCTGTTCGGCGGGACCACGGCGACGGTGGTGGCGAGCCTGATCGCGCTGACCGGCAACCTGGACATCCCGGCCTACTACCTGATGGCCGCCGGGGTGATCGGTGCGGTCGCGGTGTACTTCGCAACGGAGTCGGCGGGTCGCCGGCTGCCCGGATCGCCGCCGTCGGCCGTGGACCACGAGGAGGCCAAGGAACTGGTCGGCGCCGAGGACTGACCTCCCCGGAACGGTGAAGGGCCCCGCAGCGGCGCGCTGCGGGGCCCTTTCGCGGGTGCGGGCTTCAGCGGGGCTGGGCCCGCAGGACCGAGCGGGTCCACGCGGTGATGGCACCCGCGATGGCGAACAGTCCGGCGGCTTCGACCGACAGCGGGACGATGATGTGGTGCATTTCGGGTCTCCTGTGACAACGCGACGATGATGTTGGTCCGGGGAGCGTCGTGTGAAGGCTGATCAAGGCGTTCGAAACCGGCCCCTCGTTGCCACTGCCCGACCTTCTCCCCGCTCCGTGCATCGCCGCACCGGAGCTGTGTATTTCAAGCGATCACGAAGTCGATCTGTGAGGCGTGCCACAGATCATCCGGGTCGGCCCCGCCGCGGTGTTCAGCCCCGCGACCTGCGGTTTCGCGGTTCCTCGATCGATGGTCGGCCCGCGCGAGCGGCGCTGCCTGCCTGCACGGAGCGTACAGGCCGCGCTGCCCGCCCGGACGTTCCCGCCGGAGCACCCGACCGCGTTCGGCCGCCTCGGTCCCGCCCCCGTCCACCGCCCGGCGGCGCGGCCCCGGTCGGTGGCGAAGACCGGGCGATGGTCCGTTCCGGTGAGGAGAGGTCGTTCCGGGCCGCGCGCTGATCGCGGGTGCCACTCTGGTGACCGAGCCGTGTCCGCGATCATCGCTGGAGGAGTGGCCGTGTTGAACGGAGCACCCGTGGCCCACCGGGGCCGGACGTGAACGACGACGTGCTCGACCCGGACGCGGCTCGCGAACGCCTCGCCGCGTGGCGCGAGCGCGCCGAGCGGATGGCCGAGAACACCCGTGCGATGAGCGAGCGGATCGGCGAGATCCGGGTGAGCGCCGGAGACCCGCAGGGCATGGCCGAGGCGACCGTGGACTCCACCGGTTCGCTCGTCGCCCTGCGCCTGACCGAGCAGATCCGGCGCACCTCGCCCGACGACGTGGCGCGGGCGGTGATGACCGCGCTCGCCGCCGCGCGCGAGCAGGCCGCGACCCGCTCCGAGGAGGTCGTGGCCGACACCCTCGGCGCGGATTCCGCCGCGGGGCAGGAGATCGCCTCCCGCATCGGCGAACGCCTGCGCGGTGGCCCGGCGCCCGCCGAGCCCCGGAGGCGCCCGCCGGAGGACGACGAGGACTACGACGTCACCCAGGACTTCCGGAGCTGACCATGGGCGGTGGGTTCGACGTTGACGCCGACCGGCTGCGCGAGCACGCCCGGAAGGTCGAGGCGCTCCAGGAGCGGTTCGGCGCGGTCAAATCGGCCAGCGCGCACATCGCGCGGGACGACCAGGCCTACGGGACCCTCTGCGCCTGGATCGCGGGCGTCCTCGAAGGGCGCCACACCAGGCAGGACGAGCTGATCTCCTACGTGGAGGAGAACCTCGGGCAGGCCGCGTCCGCGCTGCGCGCCGCAGCCGAGGACTACGACCGCCGCGAGGTCGAGCACGGCGACGACCTCCGCGCCGCCGGAGGTGGCCTGCTGTGAGCGACGACCTGGTCGCCCCGGTCGAGTCCACCACGAAGCCGTGGACGGGCGCGGGCACCGCCGACAGCGTGCAGGGTCTGGTGGAGGCCATCCAGAGCGAGGGCTGGGTCGACGACGTGCTCGCCGGGGTCGGGGTAGGACTCGAAGTCACCTCGGCCGTGCTCGACCCGTTCGGCACGTTGCTGTCCAACGGGCTGGGCTGGGCGATGGAGCACTTCGAGCCGCTGCGGGAGATGCTCGACGAGCTCACCGGCATCCCCGACGTGGTCAGCTCGCACGCCGCGACCTGGGAGAACATGGCCGGGGAGCTCTCGGCGATGGCCGCGGACCTGAGCGCGGACCTGGACGCCGACCTCGGTGGCTGGACCGGCGGAGCGGCCGACGCCTACCGGAGCATGATGGGCGCGAACGTCGACGCGATCGGTGGCCTCGGCGCGACCTCGGCGGCCATGGCGTCGGCGACCTCGGGTGCGGGCGGCCTGGTGCAGGCGACGCGCGACATCGTGCGGGACCTGATCGCGGACCTCGTGGCGCGGGTGATCGTGTGGGCCGCCGAGGCGATCTTCGTGGTGACCATTCCGGTCGTGGCCGCGCAGATCGCCTCGGCCGTCGCCAAGTGGGTGGGGCGGATCACCGGGTACGTCGGTGGTCTGATCGACAGCCTCACGAACCTCAGCAAGCTCATCGACGGGTGAGGCGGGGACGGTGGCCAGGAAACCTCACGGGGGAAGCGGGAACGGCGGGGACGCGCCCGGGAGCGGCAGGCCCTCCCAGCGGCACGGGAACATCGACGCGAGCCGCAGCGTCTCCGGCGCGCAGGACAGCATCCAGCAGACGGCGCAGGCCGGCCGACCCGGTGGTGCCGGGCCCGCCTCGTCCACGAGCACGGCCGCTCCGCCGACGACGAGCCCGCCGCCGACCGGGCCGGGCCTGGGTGAGGCGGCCCCGGAGAGCACCCGGCCCGGGTCGGATCCCGGCTCGATCGGCCAGCACAACCGCGGTGCCGTCGCGGAAGGCGTGCCCGCGCAGGACAAGAACACCTGCGGCGACCCGATCGACGTGGCCAGCGGGGACGTGGTGCTGGCGCAGCGGGACGTCGAGCTCGCCGGGGTCCTGCCGCTGGTGCTGAACCGCACGCACCTGTCGTCCTACCGCGTCGGCAGGCACTTCGGTCCGAACTGGACGTCCACCGTGGACCAGCGGTTGGAGCTCGACGGCGGCGAGGTGCACTTCGCCGCGGACGACGGCACGCTGCTGTTCTACCCGCAGCCCACCGGTGACGAGCCGGTGCTGCCCCGCTCCGGGCCGCGCCGCGCGCTGTCCCGCGGGGAGGACGGCTACGCGATCACCGACGCGGACCTCGGACGCACCCTGCACTTCGGATCCGTCGGGGCGGTGCTGCCGCTCCTGGCGATCACCGATCGGAACGGCCACCGGATCGACGTGGAGCGGGACGCCGCCGGAGTTCCCGTGGAGATCCGGCACTCCTGCGGGTACCGCATCCGCGTCGACTCCGAGGACGGGCTGATCACCGCTCTGCACCTGCGGGAGGCGGACGGCGGTGCGGACCTCGCGCTGCTGCGCTACGGCTACACCGGGCGGCGGCTCACCGAGGTCGTCAACGCCTCCGGGCTACCGCTGACCTTCGAGTACGACGACGCGGGCAGGCTCATCAGCTGGACCGACCGCAACGGTGCCTGGTACCGCTACGGATACGACCACGAGGGCCGGGCCGTGCGCGCCGAGGGCTCCGGGGGTTTCCTCAGCGGCACCCTGGCTTACGAGGACGGGCTGACCACCTGGACGAACTCGCTGGGACAGCGCACCGAGCACCACCTCAACGAGCGCGGGCAGACGGTTCGCGAGGTCGATGCCGCGGGCGGCGTCGTCCGCTCGGAGTGGGACGAGTTCGACCGGCTGCTGTCCCGCGCGGACCCGCTCGGCCGCGTCGTGCGCTACGAGTACGACGAGGTCGGGAACCTGCTCGCCGCGACCCGCCCGGACGGTTCGCAGACCCGCTTCGAGTACGGCGCGCACCGGTCGCCGATCACCGTGATCGGCCCCGACGGCTCGGTCTCCCGCCGCGAGTACGACGAACGCGGCAACCTGACCCGCGTCATCGACCCGCTCGGCGCGGTCACCAGCTGGACCTACGACGAGCTCGGCCACCTCAGCACGATCACCGACGCCCTGGGCGGCTCCCGTCGCGTCGAGACCGACGCCGCGGGCCTGCCGCTGGCGGTGACCGACGCGGCGGGGGCCACCACCCGCTACGAGCGCGACGGCTTCGGCCGCGTCGCCGCCGTCGTCGACCCGCTGGGCGGGGTGACGCGCTTCGGTTGGACCGTCGACGGCAAACCCGCGTGGCGCGCGCTCCCCGATGGCGCCACCGAGCGCTGGAGCTACGACGGCGAGGGCAATCTCCGCACCCACGTGGATGCGCTCGGGCAGGCCACCCGGACCGAGGTCACCCACTTCGACCTGCCCTCGGCCGAGGTGCGTCCCGACGGCACCCGCTTGGAGTTCGGCTACGACACCGAGCTCCGGCTCACCAGCGTCACCAACGAGCAGGGCCTGGTGTGGAGCTACGACTACGACGAGGTCGGCAACCTCGTGCGCGAGACCGACTTCAACGGCCGCGCGGTGCGCTACGTCCACGACGCCGCCGGGCAGCTGGTGTCCCGCACCAACGGGGCAGGGGAGACCACGACCTTCGTCCGTGACGTGCGCGGCGACGTCGTCGAGCGCCGCACCGCCGAGGGGACCACGACGTTCGGCTACGACGACGCCGGCCGCCTCGTCGCGGCGGCGGACGCCGACACCCGGATCCACCTCCACCGGGACGCGGCGGGCCGGGTGCTCGCCGAGTCCGTCAACGGCCGCACCGTCACCTCCGCCTACGACGCCCTCGGCCGCCGGATCCGCCGCCGCACGCCGTCCGGCGCGGAGAGCCGCTGGGAGTACGACGCGAACCACCAGCCCACCGCCCTGCACGTCGGGGAGCGCGCGCTGCTGTTCGGCTACGACGCCGCCGGGCACGAGGTCTCCCGCCGGCTCGGCCCGAACGCGGTTCTCACCCAGGCCTGGGACGCCAACCACCAGTTGCTGTCCCAGCGCCTCACCGGCGCCGGGGGGCGCGGCATCCAGGAGCGCTCGTACCGGTACCGCGCCGACGGCCTGCTCGCCGGGGTGCGGGACAGCCTCAGCGGCCCGCGCACCTTCGAGCTCGACCGGGCGGGCCGCGTCACCGCGGTCCGGGCGGAGGGCTGGACCGAGCGCTACGCCTACGACGCCGCCGGCAACGTCACGGGCGCGGCCTGGCCGGTGTCCGCCGGGTCCTCCGACGCGAGCGAGGTGGGGCAGCGCGAGTACTCCGGAACCCTGGTGCGCCGGGCCGGTTCCACGCGCTACGAGCACGACGCCCAGGGCCGCCTGGTGCTGCGCCAGCGGCGGCGTCTCTCGCACAAGCCCGACACCTGGCGCTATTCCTGGGACTCCGAGGACCGGCTCGCCGGAGTGCTCACACCCGACGGTTCGCGCTGGCGCTACCGGTACGACCCGTTGGGCAGGCGGGTCGCGAAGCAGCGCCTCGGCCCCGGCGACCGGGTGCTGGAGCAGGTGGACTTCACCTGGGACGGCGTTGTCCTGGCCGAGCAGGCCCGCTCCGGCGGCGTGCCCGGCGACCTGCGCGTCACGGTGTGGGACTACGAGCCCGGCTCCTTCCGCCCGCTGGCGCAGCGCGAGCGGGCGCCGCTGCGGCACGCCCCGCAGCAGTGGGTGGACCAGCAGTTCTACGCGATCGTGACGGATCTGGTCGGCGCCCCGGCGGAGCTGATCAACGACCAGGGCGGTGTCGCCTGGTACCACCGCACGACGCTCTGGGGCCGCACCCTCGACCAGAGCCGCACCGGCGCGTACACGCCGCTGCGCTTCCCGGGCCAGTACGCGGATCCGGAATCAGGCCTGAACTACAACTTCCACCGCCACTACGACCCGTCCACGGGCCGGTACACCAGCGGCGACCCGCTGGGCCTGGCGGCGGGAAGTAACCCACACCGGTACGTGGCGAACCCGAGCACGAATTATGATCCGCTCGGTCTTTGGTCGTGCAAGGATGACCACGTCGAGTTGTATCGGGCGGTCAAGGAAGATGAACTGCAAGATATCCTGCAGAACGATAGAAGTTTCTCGAATCCTAGGGGGATTGAGACGAAGTACTTCTCGCAGAGTGCTGCGGATGCTTCAGCGTATGCCAGGGAAGCGTATCGAAACTGGCCGAACGAAGGCGCCTACACGATCGTGCGTACCACGATTCAGCGCGATAGCATCCCCGCGGAAAGTGTGCTGCCTTACATATCTGATGTAGCGGGCGGGCTGCCTGGGGTGGCGCTCCCGAGCGAGCTTCTCGGGAATCTCACGCGGCCCCGAGTTCTTCCTCATGCGGCTATTGGATAGGATTATCAATGCGGATCGTGCTAGCGGCTGAGTCTGAAGGTGTCGCTTCGGAACTGGGCGATTTGTTCAGTGAAATTGATGGTGTGCTGGTGAGGAGCGGCGCGGTTGGCGAGGTCGCCGCCGATTGTGATGCGATTTTGATGAAATTTTATTTGGCGCACGATCGGTATGGTGGCTCGCCGGTGGTCGGGGAGTCGCAAGTGTTGACCAACTCGCGAGGCGATGGGCTTCCTGGTCGTGTTGTCGCCACCTCGCCGTTTCCGTCCTCGGACACTTCAACCGACGATAGCGAGGTGGAGCGTCGGTTGCGAAGCATGTTCGCGCGCGCCTTCGATGCGGTGCGGACGGCTGAAGGGATTGGTGAGGACTGGAGAGTTTTGGTCCACCGGGAAGGGTTGGGGCTTGATGCGTTCAGCGCTCAGCAAATTTTTGACGCGATAAGAGCGTCCCGATAGTGGCGGGGCGCCAGGCGAAGAGGATTTAGGCGTGGCGGCGCCGCGGAGGTCTTGATTGCGGCCGGTTGACGTGGTGGAAGGAGTACGAGCTTACCTGGACGCCGTCGACGCGGGAACGCGGGAGATTGTTTCACCGTGTCCCGGGGCGGCGAATCTCCGCGATGTCGTCGAGCTCGCGATGGAGAAGAAGATTCGGAGGAAGGGGCGGCTGGGCAGCGGGGTGGAGTACTCGATCCACGGCGTCGGCTGCCTGTTCGTCGGGGTGAACGGGGCGGAAGCGGATGTCGATGTCGACTTCTTCGATGATGGTGCTCGCGTGTTCGACGTCTGGCGTCTGAGCATGTTCTTCGAGACCTCCGGCGGCGGGATTTCGCCGGGGAGTGAGCGGATTCAGGAATCTTGTGCGGAGCTGATCGATAGGGGTGTGCTTCAGTCGCGCGGCAGGTGGTACACGGCCGATATCTCGTAGCTCCGGTCTTCGCTTTGCTGCGGGCGCCGCTCCGCGCGGCTCGCCGTGGTCGTGGCGGAATGGTGGCGGTGGCTCGGGCGTTGTGCGAGGCGTGGCGTCGGACGCGCGTGAGGTGCTGGTGCGGGCCAGGGGGCAGGTCGCGGCCCGGGTGGAGTCGTTGCGGCGGCAGCTGGGGGAGATCCGGGAGGTCTCGACCTGGTCGGGCGCCGATGACGAGCACGACCCGGAGGGCGCGACGATCGCGTTCGAGCGCGCCCAGGTGCAAGGCTTGCTCGCGGACTCCCAGCGCGAGCTGGTGGAGCTTGACCGCGCCGCCGAGCGGATCGAGGCCGGAACCTACGGCCGGTGCGAGCGGTGCGGAGCACCCATCGGTGAGGAGCGGTTGGCGGCGCTGCCCGCCACCACCACGTGCATCGACTGCGCGTCCCGGCGCTGAGCGCCCGCGCGGTGAACCGCTCCGGTCAGGTGCGACGGAGTCGGAGCCGGGCGGGGGCGCAGCGGCGTCGTGACCAGGCAGGCGCCGCACCTGCTCCCGCCGGGCGGATGGTCGAGCAGCCGCCGGTGCACCGGGCCGGTGAGGAAGTGGCCGCAGGCGCAGGGAATCCGGAACGTCTCGTACCGCGCGGGCACCAGGTGCCAGGTGGGCTCCAGCAGCGAACTCATCCAGGTGCATCCCAGCACCGGGTGGTGCGGCGGTAGTGGGACCACCGCGCCGCACGGGTCACCGATCTTCACTGCCCGGATCCCGTTCGAGGGCGGCCAGCGCCTCGTGGATGCGTTCGCACTTCGTCGCGTCCGGTGCCGTCGAGTAGGGCTGGCGGCAGTAGTAGCAGGTGCGGATCGTGCGTTCCAGCGGCGTCCAGGTCGCGATCTCCGAAGCGCCCGCGCGGCGCTCGGTCATCGACTCGGGAGGGGCGTGCTGCTTCACGGGTCGGACTCCTAGCTCGATTCGGTGAACGCCAGGCGCCGATCCCGCCGCGTTGTCGATGCGGCTGGTAACTTCGGCGCGTTTTGGTAGGAGCGATCTTCGTAGGAGCATGGTGGTCGGCTCAACCACGTTGCCAGCTGCGCAGCGGGTGAACGTCGTTCGAGCGCCGTGCTGACGAGCAGGGAGTGGAGCGGATGGCCGCGACCCCGAAGGCACGCGCGCTGGGCCTGGCCGTGCGCAAGATCCGCCAGGAGCGCGGACTGACCCTGCGCGAGCTGGGGGAGCGGATCGGCCGCCACGCCGGGGAGATCTCGCGGTGGGAGAACGGGGAGCGGCCCTTCACCCCGGAGCGGGTGGCGCAGATCCTCGGTGCCCTCGACGTCAACGGAACCCGCTTCCAGGAGATCGTCTCGTTGTCCTACGAGACGAAGAACCCGCCGTGGGTCGCGACCGCGTTGCCGGAGCGGGATCAGCAGCTCGCGGCCCTGATCGACTTCGAGGCGTCGGCGACGCGGATCACCGAGGTCGCCCCGCTGCTGGTTCCCGGACTGCTCCAGGAGACCGGGTACGTCCGGGCGATCATGGGTGCGGGCGGGGTGCCCGCCAGCGAGGTGGCCGCGCGCGTCGCGCTGCGCTTGGGGCGCCGCGAGGTGCTCACCCGGCCCGACCCGGTGAGCCTGCGCGCCTACCTGGGCGAGGCGGTGCTGCACCAGGTGATCGGCGACGCGCCGATCACGGCGGCGCAGCTCCGGCACCTGTGCGACGTGGCGACCCGGCCGAACGTCGAGATCCGCGTGGTCCCGTTCCGCAGCGGCTGGCAACCGGCGCTGGAAGGCGCGTTCACGCTGCTCGAATCCGAGGTGTCCACGCCGATCGTGCAGCTGGAGAACCGCCGGTCCACCTTGTTCCTGCACGAGCACGACGACATCCGCGCCTACCAGCGCGCGGTCGACGACCTGCGCACGGCGGCCCTCGGCGCGGCGGAGTCCCGGGAACTCATCACCCGGCGGATCAGGAGTCTGGAGCGAACATGAGCGAGCGGTGGCTGAAGTCCAGCAAGAGTCAGAACGGTTCGGCCTGCGTCGAGGTGGCGGTGGATCTGCGCCGGTTACGCGACTCGAAAGATCCCGCCGGGCCCGTGCTGCGCGTCGACGTCCCGGCGTTCATCGCCGCGGTGAAGCGGGGCCGGTTCGACGCCGAGTGATCACGCGCCTGCCCGCCTCGGCCGGGGCGCACGAGTTCCCGGCCGGCGAGCGGGAGAACCCGGCACGGCGCCGGGCGGATCGGCCGATCGGTGCCGAGGGGCGGCCCATCGGCCGAGGATCACCCCCCGCGCGAGCGGCCACGCTGGTGGTGGCCCGGGAGCCGGGCCGCCGTCGACCAGGGGAGTGGGCCGCAGTGCCGCGCAACCGCACGTTCCCGGCCGCGCTCGCGCCACTGCTCGCGCTCGTGCCGCTGGTGGCGTTCGCCGTCGTCCTCCTCGGGCCGTCCTCGATCGCCCTGCGCGAGGACGTGCTGCACGAGGAGACCTCGGCGGCCGCCGGGGTGACCTACGAGCACGGCGGAGCCCAGCACTCCAGCGACCTGCGGCTGCTGCGGATCCTGCGCCCGACCGGGGTGGAGCACGAGCTGCACCTCGGGCCGGGGGCGGAGTCCTCCTACTACCCGGTGTCGGTGGAGTTCGGCTCCTCCGGCGAGCCGCGGATCCGCGAGGTGCGCTGGTTGCCGGACCGGGTGGCGGTGCGGTTCGCCTCCGGCGAGCTGCTGGAGGTCCCGGCCGAGAACTTCCGCAGCGTCCGGTAGCCCGCGGGCCCGGCCGGCGCTCAGGTCGTCAGGAAGCGCACCACCAGCTCGGAGGCCTCCGGGCGGAGCTCGTCGAAGTAGGCGTGCCGGGCGCCGGGGAAGATCGTCGCGGTGGCGTCCGGGATGCGCCCGGCCAGCAGTTCGGCGTTGACGACCGGTGCGAGCAGGTCGTCCGATCCGTGCAGCACCAGGGTGGGAGCGGTGATGTCCGGGAGCCGCTCCCAGGCGTCGTGCCGGGCGCTGGCCCGCAGGTGCAGCCGGGTCGCCGCCGGGGTCATCGTCGGATCGCCGAGCACCGGGCTCCGCTCCGGGACGCCGGACCAGGCGGCCGAGTACATCAGCTCGAACAGGGCCCGCCGCCGCTGCCCCGAATCCGGGTTCAGCAGCGAGCGGCGCACCCGCTGGTCGCGCTCCACCGCGTGCGCGCCGCCGGGCGTGGTGCAGCCGAGGACCAGCCGGTCGACGAGCTCCGGGTGCTCGATCGCCAGCCACTGCGCCACCCGGCCGCCCATCGAGGTGCCGTAGACGTGGGCCCGGTCGAAGCCCGCCGCGCGCAGCACCGCCGCCGCGTCCGAGGCGAACGACCGCGTCGACCAGTCACCTTCCGGTGCGGTCGTGGCTCCCGTGCCGCGGTAGTCGAAGGTGACCGTCCGGAACCGGCCCTCGAAGTCCTGGCGCGCGGTGTCCCACCACCGCTGCGAGTTCGCCTGACCGGCGAGCAGCAGCAGACCGGGCGCCCCGGCCGGGCCCGCCACCCGGTAGTCCAGGCGGGCCCCGTCGTCGGTGGTCAGGTGCACGGTGGCGCTCCCGGCGGTCGTGGCGTCAGGACTCGATCCAGTTGTGCTGCTTGGCCAGCTCGGTGAGCCTGCGACGGACCTGCACGATCTGCGCGGCGGTGAGCGTGGGGACGGCGTCGAGCAGCGCCTCGGTCAGCTCGGTGCGGAACTCGGGGACGGAGAGCACGTCGCAGAGCCCGTCGTCCTCGGCGTCGCGGCGCGGGCGGGTCTCGGGTGCGCGGTCCGCTTCGAGCAGCCGGACGTGCGAGGCCTTGAGTCCGCGATCGCCCTCCTCGATCTCGAACTCGACGCGGGCGCCCGGGCGGAACAGCTGCTTCGACTCGCTGATGTCGTTCGCGTGCACGAACACGTCCTCGCCGCCGTCGTCCGGTGCGAGGAAGCCGTAGCCGCGATCGTCGTCGAACCGCACGACTTTGCCGTTCACCATCGAGTGGACCCCCGAGCGTCGAAAGAAACGTTTCGCACGCATCGTAGTGAGCCGTGCGCGGAGGGCCGGAGCGGGCTCCGCCGTTCGGCCGCCGCCGATGGTCCTTGCGGCGGGGACGCCCGATGACCATCCACAGTGGACCGGGTGTGGCTCGGCCCAGCCGCCTCGAACGATCAGTGAAGCTGATTCCCGTCCTGTGCAGGTGGTGCGCGGCGGGCGGGCCGGGGATGACACCATGTGCGAGGTGAGCAGCCGAGCAGAGCGACCCGGGTCGGCGGACGATGCCGACGCCGGGAACGCACGCCCTCCGTTGACCCTCTACCTGGTCAAGCGGCTGGAGCTGGTGATCCGCGCGCTGCTGGACGACGTGCTCCGCCCGCTGGGCCTGACCACCCTCCAGTACACCGCGCTGACCGTGCTGCAGAACAAGGGCGCGCTGTCCTCCGCGCAGCTGGCGCGACGTTCTTTCCTGCGGCCGCAGACCATGCACGAGATGGTGCTGACGCTGGAGAAGCGCGGCCTCATCGAGCGCGGTCCGGACGAGGGCAACCGGCGGGTGCTGCTCGCCTCGCTGACCGCGGACGGCCGTCGGCTGCTCGCGGAGTGCGCCCCCGCGGTGCAGGAGCTGGAGGACGAGCTGCTGGCCGATCTCAGCCCGGGGCAGCGCGTCACCTTCCGCGAGGGGCTGGAGCACGGGGCCGCCGCGCTGGCCGCCGTGTCGGAGGCCCGCCGCTCCTGATTCCCCGCGTTCCGCGGCCGGCGTCGTGCCGGGTGGGGCTTGTCCGGGGCGTTTCGCTGCATCATCATCAGGCTTCCTGAGTCATTGGTGTGGCGAGGCGGGAGCGGGCGATGGGCGTGCTGCGAGGTGCGGAGTGGAGCGGCCGGATCTTCACCGGCGAATGGGTTCCGGGCGGCGGCGGGCCGCCGGGGCGGGCCGTCGAACCCGCGACCGGCGACGTGCTCGCCTTATTCGGGCTCGCGAGCGAGTGGGACGCCCTGGACGCCGCCGAACGCGCCGCGCGGGCCCAGCGGGACTGGGCGGCGACCCCGGCGTTCGAGCGGGCGGCGGTGCTCTCCCGGGCGGCCGCCCTGTTCGCCGAGCACGCGGCCGAGATCGACGACTGGATCGTGCGCGAGTCCGGCTCCACCCGGTTCAAGGCGGGCATCGAGACCGCGGCCGCCGCCGCCGAGTGCGCCGAGGCCGCGGCCCTGGCCACCGCCCCGCACGGCGAGCTGCTGCACTCCCCGGCGCCCCGGGTGAGCGTGCGCCGCCGGGTCCCGGCCGGAGTGGTCTCGGTGATCTCCCCGTTCAACTTCCCCCTGATCCTGGCCGTCCGCTCCGTCGCTCCAGCGCTGGCGCTCGGGAACGGCGTGCTGCTCAAACCCGATCCGCGCACGGCGGTGTGCGGCGGAGTGGTGATCGCGCGGATCTTCGAGGAGGCCGGGCTCCCCCCGGGAGCGCTGCAACTGCTGCCCGGCGGCGTCGAGGTCGGCTCGGCGCTGATCGACGCGCCGCAGGTGCGGGTGGTGTCGTTCACCGGCTCGACCGCGGCCGGCCGGGTGATCGGGGAGCGGGCGGCGCGGACCTTCACCCGGGCGCACCTGGAGCTCGGCGGCAACAGCGCGCTGGTCGTGCTCGGGGACGTGGACGTGGCGGCCGCCGCGTCCTGCGGGGCGTTCGGGAACTTCATCCACTCCGGCCAGGTCTGCATGGCGATCGGCAGGCACCTGGTGCACGAGTCGATCTACGAGGAGTACGTGGAGTTGCTGGGGCGCAAGGCCGAGGCGCTGCGGGTCGGCGACGGGTACCGGGAGGACGTGCAGCTCGGGCCGATCATCGACGACCGGCAGCTCGACCACGTCCGGGACCTCGTCGAGCGCAGCACCGCGTCCGGAGCGCGGCTGGTCGCCGGGGGAGCGCACGAGGGCCTGTTCCACCGGCCGACCGTGCTCGCCGACTGCACCTCCCGGACCCCGGCCTACGCCGAGGAGGTCTTCGGCCCGGTCGCGTGCGTGCGCCCGTTCTCCGACGCGGAGGAGGCGGTGGCGCTCGCCGCCGACAGCGAGTTCGGGCTCAGCCTCGGGGTGCTCAGCGGTGACCTGGCGGCCGCGACGGCGCTCGCGGACCGGATTCCCAGCGGGCAGGTCCACATCAACGACCAGACCTTCAACGACGACGCGAACGCGCCGTTCGGCGGGGTCGGGGCCTCCGGGAACGCGCGGGTCGGGGGCCCGCGCGCCAACGCGGAGGCGTTCAGCGAGACCCAGTGGTGGACCCTCCGCGCCACCGCTCCCCGCTACCCCTTCTGAGCCTGGTGTCCGCCGCGCCGGACCTGGTCGCCGGCCCGGTCCCCGCTCAGCCGAAGATCTCGCGGACCTCGGCCTTGCGGATCTTGCCGGAGCCGGTGGTGGGCAGGGACCCGGCGAAGCGCACCGAGTGCGGGACCTTGTACCCGGCGAGGCGCCCGCGCAGGTGCTCCAGCAGGGCCGCCGGGTCCACCTCCGCGCCGGGCTCGGGCACCACGACCGCCCGGCCGACCTCGCCCCACCTCGGGTCCGCCACCGCGATCACCGCGCAGGCCGCGACCCCGGGGAAGTCGTGGATCTCGTTCTCCACCTCGGCGGGGTAGACGTTCTCCCCGCCGGAGATGAACATGTCCTTGATCCGGTCCACGACGCGCACGTACCCATCACCGTCCACAGTGGCCACATCGCCGGAGTGGAACCAGCCGTCCCGCAGCGACCGCGCGGACTCCTCCGGGCGGTGCCAGTAGCCGGGCGTCACGTTCGGCCCGCTGACCACGACCTCGCCGCGCTCCCCGGGCGCGACCTCCCGGCCGGCGTCGTCGACGACCCGCACGTCGGTGAAGAACGACGGCACCCCCGCCGAACCCAGCTTCGAGGTGAGGTGCTCGGGGTCCAGCAGCAGCGCACCCGGCGCGGTCTCGGTCATGCCGTATCCCTGCACGAAGCTCAGGCCCCGCGACAGGTAGCGCCGGATCGTCGAGGTCGGCACCGGCGAGCCGCCGCACAGCAGCGTCCGCACCCCGGACAGGTCCGCCTCGGCCCACCGCTCGTGCGCGGCGATCGCGTCGTACATGGCGGGCACCCCGAACATGAGCGTCACGCCCTCCCGCTCGAAGGCGGTGAGCACGGCGCCGGGGTCGAACGCGGAGTGCAGCACGACCGAGCCGCCCTTGAGCAGCGTCGGCAGGCAGACCATGCCGAGGGCGGCGGCGTGGAACAGGGGAGCGGCGATCAGCGCCCGGTCGTCGCCGGAGAGGTCGGTCTCCACGAGCACGTTCACGCAGTTCCAGGTCAGGTTCCCGTGCGTGAGCACCACGCCCTTGGCGCGGCCGGTGGAACCCGAGGTGTACATGACCAGGCACGGGTCCTCGGGGGAGACCGGGAGGTCGAGCGGCTCGGGCTCGTCGTCCGCGCCGAGCGGGACCTCCCCGTCCGCGCCGATCTCGACGAGCAGCGCCCCGGTGCGCAGCGCGGTGCCCGCGTGCTCGGGGGTGCGCACGAGCGCGGCCGCGTCGCAGTCGGCGAGCACGAACTCCAGCTCCGGGGCGCTGAGCCGGAAGTTCAGCGGTACGAACACCGCGCCGAGCGCACCGCAGGCGAACAGCAGCTCCAGGTACGCGGGGTGGTTCGGCCCGAGGTAGGCCACCCGGTCACCCGACCGCACCCCGGCCGCGGCGAGCCCGCGCGCGAGCCGGGCCGTGCGCCGGGCCAGCTCCGCGTAGGTGATGGAGCGGTCACCGTGGCGCAGCGCGATCCGGTCCGGGGTCATCCTCGCCCGCCGCGCGGGCCACGATCCCAGCCCCTGGTTCCGCACCGGTCCACCTCTCGCCGAAGACTGCGGGACACGATCTCGCGCCGGGCCGGAACGGGAGGCCCGGCGCGGTCACCGCTCCGGGTCGAACGCGCTCAGCCCCGGGCGGTAGGTCTTGTCGTCGAGGAACTGGGTCAGGCCCTTCGCCCTGGCCCCGGCCTGGTCGGTGAACTGGGACTGGTCCAGCTTCGCGTAGAGGTACTCCTCGGACTGGTCCCAGGGCATGTCGGCGGCGACCTTGTAGCCGACCTTCGCCGCGTGCAGCACCACCTGGTTCATCGACGCGAGCTTGAGCGCGAGCTCGCGGGTCCGCTCCCGCAGCCGCTCGGCGGGCACCGCCTCGTTGACCAGCCGCATCCGGGAGGCCTCCGCGCCGTCGAAGGGCTCACCGGTGAGGATGTGGTAGAGCGCGTCGCGCTGGCTGACGGTGGCCGCGAGGGCCCGGCTCACCACGCCGCCCGGCGGGATCCCCCAGTTCACCTCGGAGAGCCCGAACCGCGCGCGCTCGTCGGCGACGGCCAGGTCGCAGGCCACGAGCGGGGTGAAGGCGCCGCCGAAGCACCAGCCGTTGACCATCGCGATCGTGGGCTTGAGCCAGTGCGCGAGCCGCTTCCACTGCCATTCCGCGCTGGCACGGCGAACCCTGGCCTGCACCGCGGTGCTGCCGGTGGCGTCGACCTCGCGGAAGTACTCCTTGAGGTCCATCCCCGCGGAGAACGCCTCGCCCGCACCGCTGAGCACCAGCACCCGGCAGCGCTCGTCGCCCTCCAGGTGGTCGAGGACGCGGACCATCTCCTCGTTGAGCGCCGGGTTCATCGCGTTGCGCTTCTCGGGCCGGTTCAACGTCACCCAGGCGATGCCCTCGTCGAACTCGACCAGCACGGTGTCGCCCCACGGTTCGGGGGCGCCGCCGGTCACCGCAGCACTCATCAGCCACCTCGTCGTTTGAATCAGGATTCCTGATTGATATGTAGCAGCGCGCGGAACGGGTGGTCAAGTGCGTCCCGGCGAGGTCTCGTGTTCGGGATCACAATGGTGATCCATATGCGTGCCGAGACACCTTTCCCCGCCGCATTTGGTGCGAAAACCACTCGCTCGAAAGATGTCCGGATCTGGTCCACAGTGGATTCCGACGCGGGAGCTCCTTGATCGCGGATCGGGCGACGGCTCTAATCAGCCCGAACCCGGGCCGCCGCACGGCGGCGTGGACGCGATCCGGCCGTCCGCGGAGGTCTCATCCGAGGCCGCGGCCCGGCCGGCGCAGGAGGAAGTGCAGATGGCGGACCCCGACCGAGCCTCGTCGCCGAACCGGATCGAGACCGAGGTGCTCATCGTCGGGTCCGGCCCCGCGGGCGCCTCGGCGGCGCTGTTCCTGTCCACGCTCGGGGTGAGCAACGTGCTGGTCACCAAGCACCGGTGGACCGCGAACACCCCCCGCGCGCACATCACCAACCAGCGCACCATGGAGATCTTCCGGGACGTCGGCATCGAGCAGCGGGTGCTCGCCGAGGCCACCCCGCACGAGCTGATGGGCGACACCGTCTTCTGCACCGCGCTCGCGGGCGAGGAACTCGGCCGGATCCGCACCTGGGGCACCCATCCGGCCCGGCACGCCGACTACGAGCTGGCCTCGCCCTCGTGGAACTGCGACATCCCGCAGAACTACCTCGAACCGATCCTGATCGAGAACGCCACCCGGCGCGGCACGGTGACCCGGTTCGGCACCGAGTACCTGTCGCTGGAGCAGGACGCCGACGGCGTCACCGCCCTGGTCCGGGACCGGTTCACCGGGCACCAGCACGAGATCCGGGCCCGGTACCTGATCGGCGCCGACGGGGCCCGCTCGAAGGTCGCCGCCGACGTCGCGCTGCCGATGCGCGGCGAGCTCGACACCGCGGGCTCCATGAACATCACCTTCAGCGCCGACCTGTCCGAGCACGTCGCGCACCGCCCCTCGGTGCTCTACTGGGTCGTGCAGCCAGGCTCGAACATCGGCGGCATCGGAACCGCCGCGGTGCGGATGGTCCGGCCCTGGCACGAGTGGATGATCGTGTGCGGGTACGACGCGCGCGGCGAGCCCCCGGTGCTCGACGACGCGCGGGCCGCCGAGATCGTCCGCGGGCTGCTCGGGCTGCCGGAGCTCGACGTGCGGATCACCGGAACCTCGCTGTGGGGCAACAACGAGCAGTACGCCACCCGGTTGCAGGCCGGTCGCGTGTTCTGCGCCGGGGACGCCGTGCACAAGCACCCGCCGAGCAACGGGCTCGGCTCCAACACCTCGGTGCAGGACTCCTACAACCTGGCCTGGAAGCTGGCGGCGGTGCTGCGCGGGCGCGCGGGCGAGGAGCTGCTGGACAGCTACACCGAGGAGCGGGCGCCCGTGGCGGAGCAGATCGTGCTGCGCGCCAACCGGTCCGGCCGCGAGTTCGGGCGGTTCTTCGAGGCGCTGGACATCGCCGAACCCGGTCCGCCGGAGCGGCTGCTGGCGAACGTGGAGCAGCGCAAGGACGCCACCCCGGCGGGCGTGGCCAAGCGCGAGGCGCTGCGGCACGCGATGGAGCTCAAGGAGTACGAGTTCAACGCGCACGGCGTGGAACTGGGCCAGTTCTACGAATCCCGGGCCGTGGTCTCCGACGGCTCCGCCCGGCCCGAGCCGGAGCGCGACCCGGAGCTGTACTACCAGGCCTCGACGGTGCCGGGCTCCCGGCTGCCGCACGCGTGGGTCGGCGACCGCACCCGGCGGATCTCCACCCTCGACCTCGCGCCCGCCGACCGGTTCACGCTGCTGACCGGGATCACCGGGCGTTCCTGGAAGGACGCCGCGGACGCGATCGCCCACGAGCTCGGGGTCGTGCTGGAGACCGTGGTGATCGGTCCCGGCCAGGACGTCGCGGACCTGTACTTCGACTGGTCGCGGCTGCGGGAGGTCGCCGAGGACGGGGCGCTGCTGGTGCGCCCGGACAAGCACATCGGCTGGCGCGCGCACCAGCTGCCCGCCGACCCGGAGGGTGCCCTGCGGGCGGCGCTGACGACGATCCTCGCGCGCTGAACCGCTACTCGCCGAGGGCCTTCGCGAGGGCGTTGGCCACGCGGAGGTCGAGGCCCAGGCGCTCGCGCAGCAGCCGCACGACCTCGATCTCCGCCCGCTGGGCCACCAGCGGCCGCAGCTGCTCGTGCAGCTCCGGATCCCGCTCGCGCAGCTCGCGCACGACCTCGGCGTAGTCGGCGGGGTGCTCGTGGTCGACCAGGTGCTCGGTGAGCAGCTTGGCCTGCAGCAGCGAAGCGGCGGGCACCGCCTCGCGCAGCACCTTGACCGCCTGGACCTGGTCCCCGGCGCGCATCAGCTCGCGCACCGCGTGCCGGATGTCCCAGGGAACCGGAATCGTCCACAGCAGCTCGCGCTGACTCGGTTCGGCCGCCACCTGGCGGTACCGCTTCCACTTGCTCGCCAGCACCAGGACCAGCGCTGTCCCCAGCAGCACGAGGACGAGCACGAACACGACGTGCATCGGATCGGTCGGCCCGGCCGCGAGCGTCGCGGCGGCGGTGGTCCCGGGAGGGGTCGGCATGGTCGCGATCATGCCTCAGCCGGACCGCCCGGGAGCCGAGGGGGCCCGGCCGGGGCCGGGATCACCAGTCGGCTTCGGTGTAGCGGACCAGGCCCCGGAGGGTCCGGCCCTCCCGCACGTCCTGATAGCCCTTGTTGATCTCGTCCAGCGCGTAGGTGCGGGTGACCAGCTCGTCCAGCTTGAGGCTGCCCCGCCGGTAGAGCTCCAGCAGCCGGGGGACCTGGGTTCGCGGGCTCGTCCCGCCGAAGATCGCGCCCCGGACGCGCTCGCGCGGCAGCGCCAGCTCGAACGCGCCGATCCTCGTCTCGGTCGTGGTCATGTCGGCCAGCGCGGTGACCACCACCTGCCCGCCCCTGGCGGTCAACGCCAGCGCCTCGCCGAGCTGATCGCCCCGCGGCTCGCCGACGGTGAGGATCGTGGTGTTCGCGAGGCGGCCCCAGGTGATGTCGCGCAGCGGCTCCAGCGCCTCCTCCGCGGAGGCGAAGGCGTGCGTGGCCCCGAACTCGACGGCCTTGCCCCGCCTGAACGCCGCCGGGTCCACCGCGGCCACGACGTGCGCGCCCGCCGCGACCGCGCCCTGCACCGCGTTGATCCCGATGCCGCCCGCGCCGACGACCACCACCGCGTCGCCGGGCCGGGTGGCGCCGACCTCGGTGGCCGAGCTCCAGCCCGTCGCCACCCCGCAGCCCAGCAGCGCGGCGGTCTCCAGCGGGATGTCGTCCTCGATCGTGATGACGCTGGACTGGTGGACCGTCACGTGCGGGGAGAAGGTGCCCAGCAGGCACATCGGCGCCACCGGCCTGCCCCGGTGCGTCACCCGGTGCGTGCCGTCGGCGACGGCGCGGCCGGTGAGCGGCCCGGCGCCCTGCTCGCAGAGGTTCCGCATCCCCGCCGAGCAGGGTCGGCACGCCCCGCAGCCGGGGAGGAACCCGAGCACCGCGTGATCTCCCTCCCGCACCCCGGTCACCCCGGCGCCGACCTCGGTGACCACCCCGGCTCCCTCGTGGCCGCCGAGCACCGGGTACGGCGGCACCGGCACCGCGCGGGTGCGCAGGTGCTCGTCGCAGTGGCACAGGCCGGTGGCGGCCAGCCGCAGCCGCACCTCGCCCGCGGCGGGATCTCCGACCTCGATCTCCTCGATGGACCAGTCCTGCCCGGGTTCGTGGAGGAGGGCTGCCTTGGTCTGCACGGTTCGGTCCTCCCG
This sequence comes from Saccharopolyspora antibiotica, assembly GCF_047200635.1. Classification (NCBI taxonomy): domain Bacteria; kingdom Bacillati; phylum Actinomycetota; class Actinomycetes; order Pseudonocardiales; family Pseudonocardiaceae; genus Saccharopolyspora; species Saccharopolyspora antibiotica. The sequence goes on from NZ_JBJZOI010000006.1 coordinate 196,306, forward strand.
CGGGGGCGAGGCGGACGGCGAGGTCCGCCGGGAAGCGATGGCGTCGTCGGCATCGGGCGGGGTGGGTGCCGCGGCGTCTCCCGGCCGCGGGGAAGGTGACCTGAGTCTCACGCAGACCGTGGCACGTGTCGCGGCGTCCGGCCAAGCGGTCAGTGCTGACTTCGCGAGTGGAGAGCCGGGGTCGGAGCTGGACCGTTCGGCCCGGTTCGGGTCGGTGATCAGCTGTTCTCGATGGTCCTTCCGGGTGAGCGCGGGGTCGTCCGGTCGGTCCGGGTGCCGGGAGGGCCGCTCGGAGTTCACCCCTCCGGACCGGGTCGTGCCCGGTGGGCCGCTCCGGGCGTGACGCCGAGCACCCGCCGGACGGCTCCGGCTCGGGTAACTTCTAGCCATGCCCTTCTCCGATCCGGACAGTCCGGCCCAAGCTCTCGACCTGCTCGTCCAGGGCAACGCTCGCTTCGTCGAAGGCGACCGGCTGCACCCCAACCAGGACGCCGACCACCGGGCCGCGCTGGCCCCGGGGCAGAAGCCCTTCGCGGTGCTGTTCGGCTGCTCCGACTCCCGGCTCGCCGCCGAGATCATCTTCGACCGCGGGCTGGGCGACCTGTTCGTGGTGCGCACCGCCGGTCACGTCGCCGGTTCCGAGGCGCTCGGCAGCATCGAGTACGGCGTCGGGGTGCTGGGGGCCCCGCTCGTGGTGGTGCTCGGGCACGACTCCTGCGGCGCGGTGACCGCCGCCTCCAACGCCTACGACGACGGGAACTCGCCCACCGGCTTCGTCCGGGACGTCGTGGAGCGGGTCTACCCGAGCGTGGTCAGCGCCCGCGCCGCGGGCCGCACCGCGATCGACGAGATCGTCGACGAGCACATCAGCAAGACCGCGGACTTCCTCGTCGAGCGGTCCAAGGTGCTCGCGGAGCGGGTCGAGGCGGGCACCTGCGCCGTCGCCGGCCTGTCCTACCGGCTGCACGAGGGCACCGTCCGCCTCGTCGCCGCCCACGGTTCCCTCGGCGAGCACGCGATCGCGCGCTGACCCGCCGCAGGGTCCGCTCATCCCGCGTGGCGGACCGGGTGACCTCGTTGTTCCCGGTCCGCGCGGATGCGGCATGATCGACGCGGGAGGGATCTGATGAGCGAGAGCCGCGTAGTCCAGGCCGCCGAAGGCACCTACCTGGTCCACGGGAGCAGCACCAACTGGGTCATCCTCGTCGAGGACGACTCGCTGACCCTCGTCGACGGCGGCTACCCCGACGACGCCGACGCCGTGGAGGCGTCGGTGCGGGAGATCGGCTACCGGATGCGGGACGTGGAGGCCGTGCTCGTCACGCACGCCCACGTCGACCACATCGGGTCGCTGCCGCAGCTGACCCGCAAGTACGGGATACCCGTGCACCTGGACCGGGTGGAGGTCGCCCACGCCCGCCGCGACTACCTCCAGCAGGCCACCCCGAAGCAGATCCTGCGCAACGCCTGGCGCCCCGGGGTGCTGCCCTGGGCGGCGCACGTCGTGCGAGCCGGGGCGCTCAAGCCCTGCGCGCTCCCGGAGGCCGAGCCGTTCCCCCGCGAGGGGGCGCTGGACCTGCCCGGCAGGCCGGTGCCGGTGCCCACGCACGGCCACACCTCCGGGCACACCTGCTACCACCTGCCCGAGCGCGGGGTCCTGATCAGCGGTGACGCCGTGATCACGGGCCATCCCACCTCGCGGGTGCGGGGGCCGCAGATGCTGCTGCCGATGTTCCACCACGACGGCGCCCGCGCGTTGCAGGCGCTGGACTCGTTGGAGGGGCTCGGTGCCGACGCGCTGCTGCCCGGCCACGGCCCGCTGCGCACCGGCTCGCTGAGCAAGGCCCTCGGCGAGGCCCGCGAGAACGCGGCCCGCCACCTGCGCTGAGTCAGGCGATGTAGCGCAGCACCGGGAGCATCGCGTGCTCGTCTCCGCTCCCGGGTGTTTCGGTGGTGCAGGCGTCGAGCCGCGCGCGCAGGTCCGCTTCGTCCAGGTCGGTGCCGATGAGCACCAGCGCCGTGCGCGGTGGATCGCCCGCCCAGGACGAGCGGTGGAAGCGGACGTAGTTGCCCACGGTGTGCAGCAGGAACCGCTGCCGGTACCCGGGGATTCCGAAGTGGACGGTCCCCTTCATCCGGTAGAGCCCGGCGGGGCGCTCGTCGAGGAAGTCCATCAGCTTCCGGGGGTCCACCGGACGCTCCGAGGTGAACTCCGCGCTGCGGTACGCGGCGTGGGCGTGCTCGGAGCAGTCGTGCCCGGCGAGCAGGTCGGTGAACGAGAGCTGCCGGGGCCCGGTGTCGGCGGGGCGCTCGACGCTGTCGAACAGGAACGCCGGGTCGACCTGGCCGCGCACCGCCTCCAGCAGCGGGGTTCCCGGCGCCTCGGCGGCCACCACCGCGCGCAGCGCGGTGAGCCCGGCGGGCGGCACCCGGTCGGTCTTGTTCAGCACCACCACGTCCGCGAACCGCAGGTGGGTGGCGAACTCCGGGTGGCGGGCGCGGGTGCGCTCGAACTCCGCCGCGTCGACGACCTCGACCAGGCCGCCGTAGCCGGTGTTCGGGTCCTCCCCGGCCAGCAGCATCCGGATCAGCTCGCGCGGATCGGCCAGGCCGCTGCACTCCACCACGATCACGTCGATGCCCGCGCTCGGCTCCGCGAGCCGGGCGAGCATCGCGTCCAGCCCGCTGGCGTCCACCGCGCAGCACAGGCATCCGTTGCCCAGCGACACCATCGAGTCCACCTGGCCCGCGACGTGCATCGCGTCGATGTTGATGCTGCCGAAGTCGTTGACCACGACCCCGATCCGGGTACCGCCCGCGGTGGCGAGCAGGTGGTTGAGCAGCGTCGTCTTGCCCGAGCCGAGGAAACCCGCGACCAGCACCACCGGGATCTGCCTGCCCGCCACCGAGACCTCCTCGCGTCCGGCTCGAACCTATCGCGCGTCCCCGGCCGGGAGCGGTTCGGGCCGGACCCGGGTGCGCGAGCCCTCGCGGCGGGCCGAGCGGTCGATCCACCAGCGGTGGACGACCACGAGCACGTCCGCGCGGCGTGGTCCCGCCTGCTCCGCGCCCGGCATCCCGGGGAGCCTCAGCAGCACCGCGGCCAGGTCGTTCACCACGTGCCCGGACCCGGCCCGGGCTGCCGCCGAGCGGCCACGGCCGATGTCCGATCGGCCGGGAAGCGCTGGCCACCCGGCGCTACCCCGGCCCGCGCGGTGCGGCGAGAATTCCCCGGTGTCCTGGAAGAACCTGCCCACCGCGCTGCGCGGCGAAGCCGAACGGCTCCGCGAGGACGTGCGGGCCGCGCCCCGCCGGACGGTGATCGGGGAGTCCTGCTGCTTCCTGCTGCTGCTCCTGGCCGGGGCGCTCACGATGCGGGTCGCCCTGCTGGAACCCCCGCCGTGGCCGCTGACCGCGCTCATCGCCCTGTTCTCCGCCGCGCTGGTGCCGGCGCGCAGGCGGTGGCCCGGCGGAGCGCTCGTGGCCGGCGCGCTGCTCGCGCCGAGCGTGGTGATCAGCACCGCGATCGCCTCGGTCGTGGTCGCGTTCAGCGCGGGCCGCGCGATGCGGCCCCGGCGGTTGTGGTCGGCGGTGCTGATCGCCCTGGTGCTGCGGCTGGCGCTCCACGCGCTGTCCGAACCGGACGCCGCGCCGCGCGAGGTGCTGCTGGGCGCCGGCGCCGACGCGGTGGTGCTGCTCCTGCTGCCGGTGCTCGCGGGTGCCCTGCTGGGGATGCGCCAGCCGCTCGTGCGGCTGCTGCGGGAGCGCAACGACTACCTGGAGCAGGCCCGCCACCTCACCGCCGAGCAGGCCCGCTCGGCCGAGCGGGCGAGCATCGCGGGCGAGATGCACGACATGCTCGGGCACCGGCTCTCGCTGCTGTCCCTGCACGCCGGGGCGCTGGAGCTCTCCGCGGCGCAGGAAGCGCCGCGGGTCGGGGAGCGGGCGGCCTTCCTGCGCACCACGGCGGGCGAGGCGATGTCCGAGCTGCGGGAGATCCTCGGCGTGCTGCGCGCGGGCGACCCGCGAGAGGTCCCGGACGAGGGCGGCGGGGGCCGCGCGGACGTGGAGCGGCTGGTGGCCGACTCGCGAGCCGCCGGGATGTCCGTCGCGCTGAGCTGGGAGGAACCCGGTTCCGGCGGCCCGGACCTGGACGACGCCGACGCCCGGAGCAGGCACGCCGTGCACCGCATCGTGCGCGAAGGTCTCACCAACGCGCACAAGCACGCGCCCGGCTCGGCCGTGGAGGTGCGGGTGCGCGGCGGCGAGCGGATCGCGGTGCGGGTCCGCAACGGCCCGGGGAGCGGCCCGCGCCGTCCCGCGCCCGGCCTGCGCAGCGGTCTCGCCGGGCTGGAGGAGCGGACCCGGATGCTCGGCGGGGAGCTGGCCGGGGAAGCGGGCTCGGACGGGGGTTTCGCGCTCACCGCCGAGCTGCCGGCGCACCCCGCGCTGACCGCGCCCCGGGCGGAGCCGCTGCGCGAGCCACCACCGGTGCTGGACGCCGACGTGCTCACCCTGCCCCGCGCGCTCGGCGCCGGATGCCTGCTGCTGGTGCTCGGCCTGCTGCTGCTGGTGCTGGCCGCGGCGCTGGTCGCGGTGCTCGTGCGGGGGTGGTGACCGATACCGTGGTGCGCATGATCAGAGTGCTCATCGCCGACGACGAGGCGCTGATGCGGGCGGGCGTGCGGTTGATCCTGGAGAACGCCGACGACGTCGAGGTGGTGGCCGAGGCCGGTGACGGCCCGTCGGCGGTGCGCGCCTGCCGGGGCGGGGAGATCGACGTGGCGCTGCTGGACGTGCGGATGCCCGACGGGGACGGCATCAGCGCGGTGGCTGGCATCGCCCGCGAGTCGCCGCGCACCCGCTGCATCGTGCTCACCGCGTTCGGCGAGGACCGCAACGTGGCGCGGGCGCTGCGCTCCGGTGCGGGCGGCTTCCTGCTCAAGGACACCGGCCCTGCCGAGCTGATCCGCGCGGTGCGCCTGGTCGCCGAGGGCGAGTCGATCCTCGCGCCGCAGATCACCCGCAGGCTCATCGAGCGGCACCTGACCTCGGCGGACGCGGCCGAACCGGCGCGCCGACGGCTCACCGCGCTCACCGCCGCCGAGCTCGACGTGCTGCGGCAGGTGGGTGCGGGGGCGTCCAACGCGGAGATCGGCGCGCGCCTGCACATGGCGGTCGGCACCGTGAAGGCGCACCTGAGCCGGGTGCTCACCAAGCTGGACTGCGCGAACCGGGTGCAGGCCGCCATCGTCGCCCACGACGCCGGGCTGCTGGCGGAGTAGGTCAGGCGGCCGGGCGGGGGCTCCGGCGGGAGTCGTGGCGGTAGCCCGCCCAGAACCCGACGATTCCTGCGGTGATCACGGTGAGGGTGCCGAGGGCGTGCAGCATGGTCCGGATCCTTCCTGAGGTGATGGCGATCGGCTCGTCGGAACCCAGTGTCGGCCGTCCGGATGTCACCGGGATGACGTCGGCGTTGCGCGCCGCCTCGTCGCTGAACCCGCCCGCGGCGCGTGGGGCGGGACCTGTCCCGGCAGCGGGCGGCCGCTGAGGTTCCGCCACCCGCGCGAGCCGGTCGCACGAGACGGGCGATCAGCCGTCGATGCCGGTCTCGGTGACTCCGCGAACCAGGTACCGCTGCAACGCGGCGAACAGCAGCACGATCGGCAGGATCGACACCGCCGCCGCGGCGAACAGCAGGTGCGGCTGCGGGTTCTGCGCGGTGAGCAGGCCCGACAGCGCCACCTGCACCGTCCACGACTCCGCGTCCTGCGCGATCACCAGCGGCCACAGGAACGAGTTCCAGCTCCCGATGAACGTGATCGCCGCGATCGCGGCGAGGAACCCGGTGGAGTTCGGCAGCACGATCCGCCGGAACACGCCCCAGCGCCCGAGCCCGTCGATCCGGCCCGCGTCCTCCAGGTCCCCGGGGAAGTCCAGGAAGAACTGCCGGAACAGCACCGCGTTCAGGGCGCTGAACAGGGTCGGCACCACCAACCCGCGCAGGTCCGAGATCCAGCCGAGGCTGGAGACGAGCACGAAGCTCGGCACGAAGGTCACCGAGGTCGGCACCAGCAGCGTCGCCACCACCGCGCCGAGCACCTTCCCGGAGTGCCGGTGCGGGATCCGGGCCAGCCCGTAACCAGCGGCCGAGCACACCACCAGCTCGCCCGCGGTCTGCAGCACCGCCACCACCGCCGAGTTGAGCAGGCTGCGGCCGAACGGCACGTCGGTGCGGGTGAACAACGCGCCGAAGTTCTCCCAGCGCAGCTCGGTCGGCAGGAACGTCCACCCCGGCGAGGTGATCTCCTCGCGGGTGGCCAGCCCGTTGCGGAGCACCAGGTAGAACGGCAGCAGGAACAGCGCGGCCGCGACGAGCAGCGCGAGCCACCGCAGCACGGCCGCGAGCCGGTGCCTCACCGCTCCCGCCCCCGGCCGAACCCGAGCACCTTGCCCTGCACCAGCGTCACCACCGCGATCAGCACCGACAGGATCACCGCCCCCGCGCTGCCCCGGCCGAGGTCCTGGCCGCCGGAACCCAGCGCCGTGTAGTACAGGTACACCAGCGGCGGGCGGCCGTAGGGCGGGTAGCCGCGCGCGTCGCCCAGGATGTTGTAGAACTCGTCGAACGCCTGGAACGCGCCGATGAGCAGCAGCAGGAGCACGGCGACGCTGGTGCCGCGCAGCTGCGGCAGCGTGACGTGCCGGAACACCTGCCAACCTGGCTCCGCCCCGTCCAGCCAGGCGGCCTCGTAGAGGTGCCGGGGGATCCGCTGCAACGCGGCCAGGAACAGCAGCACGTAGAAGCCCAGCTGGAGCCACAGCCGCGCGGTGATGAGCACGATCCAGTACAGCGGGGGATCGGCGGTGCCCGTCCACGCCACCGGATCGACGCCGAACGCCCCGAGCACCGAGTTCACCACCCCGGAGCGCACCCCGGAGAACAGTGAGGTCTTCCAGATCAGCGCCGCCACCACGTAGGAGCAGGCGAACGGGAGGAAGAACACCGACCGGAAGAACGCCTTCGCGATCCGCACCCGGTCCACCGCGAGCGCCAGCGCCAGGGCTCCCGCGTAGGTGAGCGGCACGATGCCCGCCGCGAAGGCGGTGAAGGTCAGCAGGCTGGAGCGGAACGCCTCGTCGCCGAGCATGTCGGCGTAGTTCCGGACGCCGACGAACACCTCGGGCGTGACGGTGCCGCGCGCGTCGAAGAAGCTCAGGTACAGGCTCCACCCGATCGGCAGGTAGGAGAACACCACCAGCCCGAGCAGCAGCGGCCCGACGAACAGCCAGAAGTCCCTGCTGTCGCGGCGATGCCGGGCGCTCACCCGTGCAGGCGCTTCAGCTCGGCGTCGGAGGCCGCCACGGCCTCGCGGGTCTCCGCTTCCGGATCGGCGTCCTGGCGGGCGATGCGGAACAGCGCGTCGGACAACGCCGAGTTCGCCGCCGACGTCCACATCGGACCACCGACGAGGTGCGCGTGCTCCCGGGTGAACCGGACGGCCTCGGCCGCCGGGCCGGAGCGCGGCCCGGCCCGCTCGGCGAGGCTGGTCCGGGCGGGGACGTGGAAGCCGAAGGCGGTGGCGAATTCGAGCTGGTGGTCGGTGCGCTCGATCCACAGCCAGCGCACGAAGTCCTTCGCCGCGGCCACGTCCGCGCCGCGCGCGTGGACCGTCGCGCCGTAGGCGCCGACCGGCACGGAGGGCGCTCCCCGCTCGTCGAGCGGGGGGAAGGGCAGCACCCCGAAGTCGTCGCCGAGCGCGGCGGCGATCTTCGGGAGGTTCCACGAACCGGTCCACTGCATCGCGGCGAGGCCGCTGGTGAACGCGCTGGGATCGGACCAGTCAGCGGGGGCGCCGAGCAGCAGGCCACCGCTGGCGCCGAGCTCGGCGAGCTTGCCGAAAGCCCGGGCGGCACGCGGGTCGTCGAAGCCGGTGCGGCGTCCGTCGGGGGAGAGGTAGTCCAGGCCCGCCGACCACAGCAGCGGACCGGCGAGCACGCCGACCCCGCCGTCGTTGCCGACGAACAGGCCCTTGCTCGTCGGGGAGCTCAGCCGCGCGGTGGCGTCGACCAGCTCGTCGACCGTCCCAGGTGGACGGACGCCCGCCTCGGCGAGCCTGCTGCGGCGATAGCAGAGCACCTGGGTGTCGACGGCCTGCGGGACGGCGTAGAGGCGGCCCTCGACCGTGGCGGTCTCCAGCACGCGGGCCGGGAAGTCACCACGCACCCCGGTGACCAGATCGTCCAGCGGCACCACCTGGCCCTGGCGCACCCAATCCAGCTTGACCTGCGCCTCGAACACGTCCGGGGCGCTGCCGCCCTGCAGGGCGGTGACGATCTTCGAGTCGTAATCGCCCGGGTTCCACTGGACCGAGACCTCGCCGCCCGGGTACTCGGCGGCGTAGCGCCGCACCGCCTCGTGCACGCCGTCCTCGCCGTAGGCGTGGTACCACTGCCGCAGCGAGCCCGGGGCGGAACCGCCGCGCCCGGTGTTCGACCCGCAGGACGCGGCGCCCAGCCCCAGCGCCCCCAGCCCGGCGCCGGCCAGCAGGGACCGCCGGGACACGCCGGATCGGCCGGAGCCCACCCCCGAAGTCGTTCTGCGCACGGCGGCTGACGCTAGGTCGCCCGGTCGCGCTGGTCAACAACTCCTGCCGGCCGATCGCGGCGGCAAGATCAAGAACCCCCGATCGGGTGGCGATCGGCGCGAGGTGAACGGCCCGTTCGCCCGACCGGAACGGGCGAACGGGCCGCTCGCCCGGCCTCAGGCGGTGGTGGTGGGCCTGGTCGGGCGGAGCGATTCGCCGCGGCGACAGGCCAGGTACCAGCGGTGCGCGTTGTCGTACCAGCGCAGGCCCCGGCGCAGGCCGTTCAGCTGCCCGACCTGGTGCACCCGGTACTGCCACGGCGACTGCACGCCGTGCCGCGCCGCCATCGCGTAGGCCACGTCGGCGGCATCGCGGTTCAGGTAGCGGTCCACCCGCTCGAACCAGGCCATGCTGGTGCGCCCCGCCGCCTGCAGCGGACGCAGCGCCGCCCGGCCCTGCTGGTCGAAGTCGCGCAGCGCGGCGTCGGTGTGCTCGTGGTCGTGCAGCTTCTGCGCCAGGATCAACCCGTCCATGATCGCCAGCCGGGTGCCGGAGCCGATGGTGAAGTGCGTGGTGTGCGCGGCGTCGCCGAGCAGCATCACGTTCTCGTGCCGCCAGGTCCGGTTCAACACCTGGTTGAACCGCTGCCACCGCGCCGGTTCCCCGCGCGACCGGCTGATCAGCGATTGCCCGTCAAGCGGCTTCTCGAAGATCTTCTCCAGCAGCCGCACCGCGTCCTCGTCGGGCCGGGAGTCGAAGCCGAGCGCCTTCCAGGTCTGCTCGGTGGTCTCCACGATGCAGGTGCTGATCCCCGCGCTGGACGGATAGGCGTGGAACCAGACCCAGCCCGCCGAGGTCTGCTCGAAGGCGAAGGTGAACCGGTCGAAGACCTTGTCGGTGCCCAGCCAGATGTAGGGGTTGCTCCCGGTCTCGATCCGGGTCCCGAACGCCTCCTGGTGCAGCGTGCGCACCTTGCTGCCCGCCCCGTCCGCGCCGATGATCAGATCGCTGTCGGCCAGCTCGGCGAGGTCCTCGACGCCGTGCTCGTAGCGGATGTCCACGCCGAGGTCCGCGGCCCGCTCCGCGAGCACGTCCAGCAGCGTCGAGCGGTTCACGCTGAACCCGTAGCCGCCGAGGAACCCGATGTCGTCGCCCAGCACGATCTGCTGCTCCTGCCAGAGCGTCGAGGCCGAGCGGATCTGCTGCGCGCTCTCCGCGTCGTTGGCGAAGAGCGCGTCCAGCAGGTCGTCCCAGTAGACGACTCCCCAGCCGTAGGTGGCGCCGGGCGGATCGCGTTCGATGACGGTGATGTCGTGCCCGGCGTCCCGCAGCTTCGCCGAGATGGCGAAGTAGAGCCCGGCCGGTCCCGCTCCGACGCACGTGATCTTCATGAACACCTCCTGGACGAGGGCGGCCGCCTGCCGCCCGGTTCCCGTTCCGCCGCGGGGGTCAACCGCGCTCCCGCGCCTCGCTGGAATCACCGTTGCGCTGCGCGGGGGCACCCGACGCCACCCCGCCCGAGGGGTGGTGCAGGTGGTACAGGTGGGCGTACCCGTTGTTGCCCGCCAGCAGTTCCGCGTGCGTGCCGAGCCCGGTGACCCGGCCGTGCTCGAGGTAGAGGATCTGGTCGGCGTCGGTCACGGTGAGCAGGTTGTGCGAGATCACCACCGTGGTCCGCCCGGCCATCAACCGGTTCAGCGGGCCGAGGATCCGCTGCCCCGCCTCGGCGTCGAGGCTGGCGGTGGGCTCGTCCAGCAGCAGCACCGGCGCGTCCCGGATCATGGCGCGGGCGATGGCGATCCGCTGGCGCTGCCCGCCGGAGAGCAGCCGGCCGCGCTGGCCGACCCGGGTCGCGTACCCGTCGGGGAGCGCGGCGATGAACTCGTGCGCGTCGGCCGCCCGGGCGGCCTCGATCAGCTCGCCGCGATCGGCGTCCGGCTTCCCCGCCAGGATGTTCTCCTCGATGGTCCCGTCCAGCAGCAGCGTTTCCTGCAGCACGATGGAGATCTGCGCGCGCAGTTCCTTGGGGTCCAGCTCCCGCAGGTCCGCGCCGTCCAGGCTGATGCTGCCGCGATCCGGGTCGTAGAAGCGCAGCAGCAGCTTCGTCAACGTCGACTTGCCCGCGCCGCTGGCGCCGACGATCGCGACCCGCTGGCCCGGCTCGGCCGTGAGGTTCACGTCGGTGAGCACCTCGTCGACGGTGTCCGGGTAGTGGAATCCGACCCCCTCCAGCCGCAGCGCGCCGCGCACCCGGCCCAGCGGCTTCGGGTTCCGCGGCGCGGGCACGTGCGGGCGCTGGTTGAACAGCTCCAGGATGCGCTCCGCGCTGGCCGCCGCACCGTAGATCACGTTGGACAGCTGCCCGAGGTTGCTCACCGGGGTGTAGAGCTGCGAGAGGTAGACCAGGAAGGCCAGCAGGCCACCGAGGGTGATCCGGCCCGCCGAGAGCTCCCAGATCCCGACGCCGACGATCGCCATGATCGCCATGACCTCCAGCAGGTCCACCAGCGGCTCGAACAGGCCGCCGATCCGCGCGGCCGACAGCTCGGCCGACAGGCTCGACCTGCTCTGCCGGGAGAACCTGCCGACCTCGGCGGATTCCCGGCCGTAGGCCTGGATCAGCGGGGCGTTGCCGAGGCTCTCCTCGGCGACGGTGCTGATGGAACCGGTGCGCCCCGCGACCTCCCGGGACGCGGACTTGATGCGCTGCGCGAAGAACCGCGCGATCGCCAGGAACAGCGGCACCACCAGCAGCGCCACGATCGCCAGCCGCCAGTCGAGGTAGAACAGCACCCCGGCGAACAGCACGATCTTGATCAGCGAGGCGGCGGTCTGGGTGATGCCGGAGAGCACCAGGCTCTCGATCGAGGCCACGTCGGTGGTCAGCCTGCTCAGCGTGTCGCCGAGCCGCCGCCGGTCGAAGAAGTCCACCGACAGCGTGTGCAAGTGCGTGAAGACCCTGATCCGCAGCCGGTTCAGGAAGTGCTCGCCGATCCACACCGTCAGGTAGCTCTCGCCGAACCCCACTGCGCCCGTCACGATCGTGATCACGGCGTAGGCCGCGGCCACGTAGGGGAACAGCGAGAAGTCGCGCGGGGTGAGGACCTCGTCGATGAGGACCTTGAACATCCAGATCGCCGCCGCGTCCAGCAGCGGCGAGAGCAGCACCAGGCCGAGGCTGGCCAGCATCCACCAGCGGAACGGCCGCGCATCGGGCCAGAAGCGGCGGAACACCTCCTTGACGCCCATCGACGGCGCCATCTCCACCAGTCCGGCTTCTTCCGCGGCCGGTGGGTCGAAGAGCCACCGGATCGGTCCCCGCACGTCGTTCCCCCTGTCGCCGACGGGAGTGACGCCCGCACCGTGGTGGTGCGGGCGTCACCGGGCATGAGCGTGGGCTGTTACTTGCCCCAGCCCCAGCCGCCGCCCCAGCCCCAGCCGTGGCCCCAGCCCCAGCCGTGGCCCCAGCCCCAGCCGTTGCCCCAGCCCCAGCCGTTGCCCCAGCCCCAGCCGTGCCTGCGGCGGTGGTTGTTGATGTACACGAAAACGCTCTTGACGCTGCTCATCGACTTGCACCTTTCCGCGTTGCGATTTTCCCCGGAGAAGGCGGATTCGAGCGCGGATCCGCGATCACGCCACGAATCCGGCCGCCCGGCCGCGCGGGCGCCGCGCTCACCACGGTCGCCGATGTCCCCCGCGGCCACCAGTCGTGGCCGCCGGGCACCGGTTTCCCGGTACCTCGCATCCGTTTTCTCGCCGAGGCGATGCGGTGCCCCCTGTTCCGGGCCTCCGCGATCCTCCGGATCTTCTCGAAAGGCAGGTGCCCCCCTCTGCGGCGGAACGACCCCACCTGCACTCAAGTGAACAGCACGTGTCCGGCCGTGCACAGAGGACTATCGTCCCGGATTTCCTTCTGATCTCCCGGATTCCGCGCGGCGCGCGGTGCGACGGGCGTGGTTCCGTGGGGACGCGGGCAGCGGAGGAGGCACGGATGGACCTGCGGGCGTGGGCGGACCGGGCGGTCGCCGAGATCTCGGCGTGGCAGCGGGAGTTCGGCGATGCCGAGCCGCACCCGGACGCCGTGGTGCCGGAGGCCCGGTTCACCGCCGGGTTCGACGAGCTGCTGGGCAGGCTGCGCGAGACCTACCCCTTCCACCACCCGCGCTACTTCGGACAGCTGATCAAACCGCCGCACCCGGTGGCGGCCGCGGGATACCTGGCGGCGATGCTGCTGAACCCGAACAACCACGCGCTCGACGGCGGACCCGCCACCACCGAGCTGGAGCGGGAGGCGGTCGACTCGCTGGCCGGGATGCTCGGCATCCCGGGCGCGCTGGGCCACCTCACCGGCAGCGGAACCGTCGCCAACCTCGAATCCCTGTTCGTGGCGCGGGAGATCCACCCGGGCGCGGCGGTGGCGGGCAGCGCCGAGGCGCACTACACGCACGCCCGGACCTGCCACCTGCTCGGCGTGCCGTTCGTGCCGATCCCGGCCGACCCGGCCGGCCGGATGGACGTGGCGGCGCTGGAGCGGCAGCTGCGCGCGCGGCGGATCGGGACCGTGGTGCTCACCGCCGGGACCACCGGGCTCGGCGCCCTGGACCCGGTACCGGAGGTGCTGGAACTGCGGCGGCGGCACGGATTCCGGATCCACGTCGACGCCGCCTGCGGCGGGTTCTTCGCGCTCATCGCCGACGACGCGCCCGACGGGGTGGCCGCCGCCCCGTTCCGCGCGCTCGCCGAGTGCGACTCGGTGGTGGTGGATCCGCACAAGCACGGCTTGCAGCCCTACGGCTGCGGCGCGGTGCTGTTCGCGGATCCGTCGGTGCGGCGGTTCTACCGGCACGAGTCGCCCTGGACGTACTTCACCTCCGACGAGCCGCACCTGGGGGAGATCTCCCTGGAGTGCTCCCGGCCCGGTGCGGCGGCCGCCGCGCTGTGGCTGACGTTCCGGCTGTTGCCACCGACCCCGGACGGGCTGGGGCGGCTGCTGCGCGCGAGCAGGCGGGCCGCGCTGCGCTGGGCGGAGCTGCTGGAGCGCTCGCCGGTGCTGTCGGCCTACCAGCGCCCGGAGCTGGACGTGCTGGCCGTCGTGCCGGAGGCGGGCTCGATGAGCGAAATCGACCGGCGCACCGAGGCGATCCTGCGCGGCGGCATGGCCGACGGGTCGGCGTACCTGGCGGCGATGGAGGTGACCGCCGGAGACCTGCACCGGCGCGGGCACCGGCCGCGCGCCGACCGGGACCGGGCCCGGATCCTGCGCGGCGCGCTGCTGAAACCCGAGCACGAGCACTGGATCGGGACCTGCCACGCCGCGGTGGAGGAGCTCGCCCGCCGTGCCGCCGGATGACCGGGCGGGAGGCCGTTTGCCAGGAGGTGCGGCGGGGCACCCGGGAGAAGCGCTCGCCCGGGACCCGGACGGGCGCCGCGCCGTGCCATCACAGCGAACCGGGGGTTCACCGCATGTCTTCTCGCCAGTCCGTCCGCGCCCACCGAGCCCGGCCCTCCCTCCTGCGCGCGGTGTGGGCCGAGTCCCGCGCGATCGCCGACGCACGGCACCGCTTCGTGCGCGGTGGAGTCCCGGCGCAGCGCACGCCGGTACGGCGCTGAGGCGACCCGCTCCTCCTCGCACGCACCGCGCGAATACGATCGCTCTCCGTGAGCGAGACGACTGTGCCCACCGAGGTCACCTTCCCCGCCGGTGGTCTCCGCGCGGAGGCGACGATCACCGAGGTGCTGCCCGATCACCGCGCCCCGGGGCGGCTCCTGGTCATCACCGACCGGACCCCGTTCCACCCGCTCGACCCGCTCTGGCCGGACCAGCCGGAGGACCGCGGAGCGATGCTGGTCGACGGGGTTCCCCGCCCGGTCGCCGCTTCGGTGACCGCGGCGCGGCGCGAGGGCGGACCGCTGCTGGTCGACGACGAGGTCGACGCCCGCCGGGACGAGCCCGGAGTGCTGTTCCGGGTCGCGCACGTCGTGGAGGACGCCGGACCGCGCCCGGAGCCCGGCGCCCGCGTCGAGCTCGTGGTGGACGAGCAGCGGCGGCGGCGCCTCAGCGCGGCGCACACCGCGTGCCACCTGCTCGCCTACGCGCTCAACGCGGCCACCCACGAGCTGTGGCGCAAGCCCACCGCGCTGGACTCGCGCGGGCACCACGACTTCGACCGGGCCACGTGCGTGCGCACCCGGCACGACGTCGACGGCAGCATCGACCACTACCGGCTGGGGAAGTCGTTGCGCAAGCGCGGTTTCGACGGTGCCGGGTTCCTGGCGGACCTGCCGCGGTTCGTGGCCGAGGTGAACGCGACCCTCGCCGGGTGGATCGACGCGGACGCCTCGGTGCGGATCGACTGCGAGGGTCCGCTGCTCACCGACCGGCGGCAGTGGGTGTGCGAGCTGCCGGACGCGGCGGCTGAGATGCCCTGCGGCGGCACGCACGTGTCCCGCCTCGGGGAGATCGCCGCGATGACCGCGACCGCCGAGTTCGACGACGAGGCGGGAGAACTCGTCATCCGCAACACCACCCGCCCGGTTCACCCGTAGAGGTCCCGCTCCAGTTCGCGAAGCCGGACGCGGTCCGCGTCGAGCGCCGACTCGTCGGGCGCGGCCAGGTAGACCGTGCCGGGGCAGGTCGCCATGTCCACGGTGCGCGACAGCGGGGTGCCCCCGGGGGCGGTGAGCACCGCTCCGGCGAAGGACGGCAACGCCTCCACCGCGGCCCAGTCCCCGGGGCCGGGCACGCGCCCGCCGTCGCGCGTGCTGATCAGGTTCACGCAGCGCAGCCGCAGCCGCAGCCGGTAGGGCTCGGCCGCCGCCGAGCGGAACCGCTCGGGATCCGCGATCGAGCCGGCCAGCGCGTCCACCTGGTTGGTGCCGGTGCACCGGGTCAGCAGCTCGGGCAGCTGACCGCCGCCGAGCCGGGACCCGCACTCGATCAGCACCGGGCCCTCCTCGGTGAGCATCACCTCGGTGTGCCCCGCGCCGTTGCGCACCTCGAGGGCGTCGAGCACCGAGCGGACGTAGGCCGCGACCGCCTCGGCCGCCGGGTCGGTCGGGTCCAGCAGGTCCTCGTAGTCGTAGATCGCGCGGTCGTCGACGATCCGCTTGTGGTAGCGCCACACCTCGACGACCTGGTGCGCCCCGTCCCGGCTCACCGAGTTCACGTAGTGCTCGGTTCCGACGAGGAAGCGCTGCGCGAGCACGGTCCCGTTCGGGCGGCCGTAGCGGTCCACCGAGCCCATGATCTTCGCGTGCGCGGCGGCGACCTGCTCCGGGGACTCGCAGAGCAGCACGTTGTCGGTTCCGGCGCTGAGCACGGGTTTGAGCACCACCGGCCACTCGTCGCGGGCCACCGCCCAGGCGACGACCTCCGCCGCCGAGGCGGAGCGCAGCCCGGGAGCGGCGGCCAGCCCCGCGTTGAGCACCGCGCGCTGCATCTCGTGCTTGTCCCGGCGGGCCAGCGGGTTCCGGGTGCCGTTGCCCGGGACCGCCAGCTCCGCCGCGAGCTCGTCGGCCAGCAGGACGCCCGACTCGGCCCCGGCCAGCACGGCGCGCACGCCGAGCTCGCGCAGCGCCCGCGCGGTGCTGGCGAGGTCGCCGCCGTGCGCGAGGTCGGCCGCGAAGCCCTCCGGCGGGCCCGGCAGCCGCGGATCGGGGAACGGGGAGCGCACGTGCACGCAGCGGACGCCCCGGCGCCGCAGCGCGTCCGGCAGCAGCCGGCCGGCGCCGTGCGCGTCGACGATGGCACATGTCATGGTCCTGCGACCTCCCTCCGCGACCGGATCCCGGCCGCGCGTCCTGCTCGGTGGGCGCGCCCGGCTTCCCCTCCGCCGGTGCCGCCCCGGTTGCCGCCCGGCAGCGCGTCGTCGTCGTTCAGAGCTCGGCGGTCGCGGCGCGGCGTCGGCGCGAGTCCGCGCGAGCCCGGGCGAGGGTGCCCGCCGCGACCAGTGCCATCGACGCGCAGATGCAGCCGAGCGTGAAAGCGGAGGGGCGCAGCCTGCCGTCGAGCAGCTGCAGCAGGAACGCGAACAGCGGGGACGCGCACACCAGCAACGAGGTGGTGATCGGCTCGGTGTGGCGGATGCCGATCTGCAGCACGTAGATCGGCAGCCCGACGCCGATCACCGCGATCACGGCCGCCGGGAGCAGGGCCGCCGCCAGCTGCGGCCGGTCCTCCAGCCCCACCAGGCACCACGTCACGGCAGCGGTGAGCCAGAACCGCGTCGCGAGCACCGAGTTCGGCGGGCATCCCCGGTCGCTCAGCCGCTTCATGTAGAGGATGTTGGCCGTCGAGCCCACCGCGCACGCGCAGGCGAACCCGACGCCGAGCACGGCGTCCGAAGTGGACACCGCGCCGAGCGCGCTGCGGCCGGTGAACGAGCCCCACACCAGCGCGCCGAGCACGGCGCACAGGCCGATCGCGATCACGACCTCGCTCGCGAGCACCGCGCTGCCCCGGCGCATCAGCGGCCCCCCGATCAGCGTCAGCACCGGGCCGAGCGCGAGACCGAGCACGTTGACCACCGCGGGTTCCAGGTGGTCCAGGGCGTAGAACGTGGCGATCCAGGTGACCGCGGTGGTGGCGTTCACGCCGATCAGGTTGCGCCGGTGCGGGAGGAGCTCCCCGATCCAGCCGGTCCCGGAGCGGCGGTGCGTCTCCAGCCCGAAGAAGAACAGCGCGGTCATGGTGAACGACAGCGCCGCGAGCGCGGGCGGGCTCACCAGTTCCAGGCTGTGCCCGCCGTAGACGTCGAGCGCCGCGGTCAGCACGGCGTAGGTGAGCAGCGGCAGCACGCCGCGGACGAGCGTGCCGCCCGTCGTGGTGTCCGGTCGCACGAACGTTCCCCCCTGCCCCGGGACGAGCCCGGGGCGCGTCTCGGTGATCGGTTGCCGTCCGGGTCAGCGGGCACCGCCCCGGAACGTCGCCCGCACGCCGTGGCCGTCGAGGAAGTCCAGCCAGCGCCGCACCGCCTCCCGCTCGGCGGCGGCCTGGTGCAGGCCGGGGACCGTGCGCCCGGCGAGGACGTCGAGCACTCCGCAGGCCAGCCCCACCGAGACCAGCCGCGGGGTGGCGCTCTCGGCGTCGTCACCGATCACGTCCAGCACCTCGGTCCCCGCCCACAGCGGGCCGTTCTCGTCGTCGAGCTCCAGACCGACCGACAGCACCACCCGGTTGCGGTCGGCCGGGGTGCTCGGGTGCGCGGCCGCGAGTTCCCCCGCCAGCTCGGTGATCCGGTCCTCGTCCGCCTCGGGGAGTTCGGCGAACACGGGCTTCCACGCCGCGCTCCAGCCCGCCAGGCGCAGCGTCCCCCGGATGAAGGTCTCCAGCCGCCAGGACGCGGGGAACCGGTAGGTGTCGATGAACGGCAGGCTGTCCCGGTTCGGGTAGGCCTCGAACCGCTCGGCGCCGACCGCGACCTCCCGGACCGCCTCCCAGGGGCGCTCGGCGGTGCGCTCCTCTCCGTCGTCGAGGTAGCGCGCGGGGGTGAGCAGCGCGGTGAGCACGCCGCGCGGCGCCCAGCTGAACCGGTAGCGGAACTCGTCGGGCTCCGCCGGGTTGCTGCCGCAGTAGGAGGTGAACCGCGCTCGCACCGGCCGGTCGCCGACCTCCCGCGACGCGCGGTGCACGAGGTCGTGGCCGAGCAGGTGGTCGATGCCGGGGTCCAGGCCGGACTCGGTGAGCACCACCGATCCGGCGCGCCGCGCCCGCTCCGCCTGCTCGGCGATCTCGGGGCTCAGGTAGCTGGAGCAGGCGAAGTGCGCGCCGTGCTCCAGCGCGGTGCGCAGGACCCCGCCGTGCTGGGTGGCGGGCAGCATCGAGACCACGAGGTCGCCCGGGTTGAGCTCGGCTTCGAGCGCCCCCGGGGCGAGCGCGCGGGGATCGGCCGCCCCGGCGAGATCCAGCGCGGCGAGGTGCCGCGCGGCCTTGTCCGCGGTGCGGCCCCACAGCAGGGTGCGCTCCGCCTCCGCGCACACCAGGCCCAGCCCGCTGCCGGTGGACAGGCCGGTGCCGAGCCAGTGGACCCGTCCGGTGGGTGACCTCATCGGTTTCCTCCTCCCACCGGGCCGCGCAGCGCGGCCCGGAACTCCTCGGCGCACCGCTCCCAGACGGGCGCTCCGGTGAACACCGTCCGCAGGTGCGCCAGCAGGTCCGCGGAGAACGCGGCGCTGGCCTCGCGCGGAACCAGGGACGGCAGGTTGTCGATGGCGATCACGTCCAGCGGCGGGTCGGCGCGCAGCCGCCGCACCGGCTCCGCCCAGTCGGTGACCTGGGCGTTGACCGGCAGTCGGTTGTGATCGGAGGTGACGTCGCAGGTCACGTCGCTGATCACCGAGAGCCGCCGGTCGGTGCGCGGCAGGTCGTCGGCGGTGACGAACGGGGGAGCGGGCCGGTCCGAGGCCACCGCGTTCACCAGCAGCTCGTGCGCGAGCACCTGCTCCCGGTCCACGACGCGGGTCTCGGCGAGGTCCCAGCGGGTGATGTCCGCCCCGGCCAGCGCCAGCGCGTCGCAGGCGCCGCGCCCGGCCCGGCCGAGCGCTCCGATCACCAGGGCGCGCGCGCCCGGGGCGCACCCGCGCACCCGTTCGTCCACCTCGGACCGGGAGGTCGAGCGCAGCGGAGCGGTCCGCGTCCCGGCCCGGTGCCGCGCGGCCAGCGCGGCGCCGAGGTAGCCCGCCCAGTAGCCGAAGGCCGCGACGCGGCGACCGGACTCGTCCACCAGCGACTCCAGGTCCAGCAGCTCCCCGCCGCCCGCCGCGAAGCGCGCCAGCAGCCGCCCGGCTCCCGCCTGCCCCTTGTAGGCGTGGCCGAAGAACACGTGGCGGTGCCGCAGCTCCCGCGTTCCGGCCGGCTCCTTGAGGCCGAGCACGACGGTCTCCGCCGCGCACCGCGGCCAGCTCCCGGTGGGCGCGAGTCGGCAGCCCGCCGCCGCGTACTCGGCGGCGGGGAAGGCGCGGCGCCCGGATTCCTCGACGGTCACGGCGATTCCGGCCGCGACCAGCTCGCCCGCGTCGCCGGGGGTCAGCGGGGTCCGGTGCTCGGTGGGCGCGTCCTCGTTGCGCAGCCACAGGTGCGGTGCTGGTCCGGTGCTCACGGTGGAGGGTCCTCTCCTGGCGCGATCAGTGGATGGGGCGGCCGGTCGACTCGCCGGAGAGGGCGGCCTGCCACGGCCGCACGGGCGGCGGCGCTTCGTGGTGCTCGGGGACGGCGACGTGCAGCACGCGCGGTCCGGCGACCTGCGCGGCGGCCAGGCCGGCGAGCTCGTCCAGGTCGTGCGTGCGGGCCCCGGGCAGGCCGGTTCCCCGGGCCAGCAGCACCGGGTCGATCGGGCCGGGATCGACGCCGAAGTGGCGTCCGCCGAGGTAGAGGTGCTGAATCATCTTGATCCACCCCATCGAGGTGTTGTCCAGCACCACGTAGGTGATCGGCAGACCGAGCCGCGCCGCCGTCTCCCACTCGCCGACCGCCATCGCGACGCTGTTCTCCGTCGTCAGGCACAGCACCCGCTCCCCGGGGTGCGCCACGGCGACGCCGACGGCGGCGGCGACCGCGTACCCCATCGGCCCGTGCCCGCGCGGGATCACCACCCGCCAGCCGCCGCCCCCGGTCTCCCAGTGGCAGGCCAGGTAGGGGGTCGGGGTGCCCGCGTCGGCCACCACCCAGGCGTCGCCGAAGGCGCCCCGCAGCACCTCGACGACCTCGCGCGGCCGCAGCACGCCCGGCGGGGTCTGGGGGAGCGGGGCCGCGTCGACCTGCCGGCGCCACCGCCGCCGCTCGGCCGCGAGCTCGGCGGTGCGGCGCGCGCGGACCTCCTCGGCGGCGGCCGGGACGGCGGCGCGGAGCTGGTCGAGCACCGTCGCGACGTCGCCCACGAGCGGGATGGCGCCCGGGTAGGTGCGGCCCGCGCGCGCGGCGTCGACGTCGAGGTGCGCGATGCCGGGGCCACCGCGCGGTGGGGCGGTGAAGCCGACGGTGTCGGTGGCGTTGGCGCGGGTCCCGGCGAACAGCGCGAAGTCGCTGCCCGCCAGCCAGGCGTGCGCGTGCTCGCGGGCCCCGTTCGACCCGGCCACGCCCAGCGACATCGGGTGCGCCTCGTCGAGCGCGCCCTTGCCGTGGATGGTGGTGGCCACGGGCAGCGCCGCGTGCTCGGCGAGCCGCAGCAGCTGCGGCCACGCGCCGGACAGGTGGACCCCGCCACCGGCGAGCAGCGCCGGTCGCTCGGCGGCGCCCAGCAGGGCGGCGACCCGGGCCACGGCCTCCTCCGGTGCGGCCCGGCGCACGGCCGGGAACCCGGGCGGTGCCGGGGCGGGCTCCGCGCCGGGGACCTCGGCGGGCTCCTCCAGGACGTCCTCCGGCAGCACGAGCACCGCCGGGCCGGGTCGGCCCGAGGTGGCCGCCGCGATCGCCTCCGCGAGGAGCCCGGGGATCTCCGCCGCCGCCTCCGCGCGCCCGCGCCACTTGGTCACGGCGGCGAACAGCAGCTCCTGGTCGACCTCGCTGATCGCCGAGGTGCCCGCGCTGCGCCGGTTGTTGTCGGTCGTCAGCACCAGCACCGGGATGCCGGAGGCGGAGGACTCCCCGAGCCCGCCCGCCAGGTACACGGCCCCGGCGCCGCTCGCGGCCTCGCAGACCGCCAGCCGTCGCCGGGTGCGCGCGTACCCGTCCGCCATGTACCCGGCGTGCCGCTCGTCGCGGACCAGCACGTGCCGGACGTCCGCGGTCCGCCGGGCGAGCGCGTCGTAGAACGCCACCCCGGTGTCGCCGGGATAGCCGAAGACGGTGTCGATCCCGTGCCGGACGAGCGCGTCGACGAGCAGTTCGGCCCCGTTCCCCGTCGCGGTGCTCCGCTCCCCGGTCACGGCGTCACGTGGCAGGTGACGACGGCGCGGACGCGCTCCCCGGACAGCGGGCGCTGGTAGCGGAACTGCGCCGTGCTGACCGCGTCGAACCCGGATTCGAGCGCCTGCCGCCGCATGTACTCGGCCGAGAGCCAGCGGAAGCCGTCCACACCGGGCGCGGCCTGGACGTCGCCCCCGTCGCGCGGGGAGTCGTTGGAGGCGATGAGCGTGGCGCCCCCGCTCGCGCACCAGCCGCGCACCCGGTCGAACACCGGGCGCAGCCCGTGCTCGGGGCTGTGCAGGTGCCCGAGGAGGCCGTCCAGGTAGAGCACGGTCCAGGGCGCGTCGGGTTCCCAGCGGAACAGGTCGGCGCAGACGGCCGGAACCCCCTTGCGCCGGGTCAGCTCGACCGCCTCCGGCATCGCGTCGACGGCCAGCACCGGGAACCCGGCGCGGGCGATGTCGGCCTCGACGGCGCCGTTGCCGCAACCGAGGCTGAGCAGGCCGCCGCCGCGCTTGCCCAGCGCCCCGGTGAGCAGTTCACCCATCCAGTACCGGTACCCGGGGTGATAGGTGGCGGGGGTGATCGAATCACCGTCCGCGCCGCCTTCCTCCCAGATGTCGAAGAGGCTGGAACCGCGGTCGAATCGATCGCGGTAGAAATGCGCGAGATCGTGGTGCAACGAGTTCGATTCCGTGGATTCCGCGGTCATCTTCGTCCCTGAATTCGAGTTCCAGCGCACGTCTCCGCGCGTCGGGCCACCGGTGCCCGGCGTGGCGTCACCGCGTCGCGGGCGCCCGCCGTCAAGCTGTCCTGCCTGGTCGCCGCATGTGAGCGCGTCCGTTCGAGGGCTCGGTCGGCTCGTGGCCCGGTGCCCTGATCGGCGTCCGGAGTTCCGGATCCCGCGCGAAACCCCTGCGGCGAGGGGTCATCCCCAGTGGTGCGTCCGGTGCGCCGCGATCGCGGTCGTCCGGCAGTGCTCATGGGATCACCGTTCGAGGTTCCCGCGAATCTGCCAGAAGGGTGAATTGGTGCGTTTCATTCGATGGTGGAAATGTCGAAGAATGGTTCGGGCATATTCCAGTCGGTTGATTCCTGCTCCCGTGTCGCGCTGGCGCCGCGCGTCCCCTGTGGAACCATCGGGGCCATGCCGGTCGACCAGCAGCTGCTCCTCGCGTTCGTCCTGACCACGTTCGTCGCCATGATCACGCCCGGTCCGGACATGCTGTTCGTCCTCGGCTGCGGCACCCGGGGCGGCCCGCGCGCGGGACTGCTGGCCACCGCCGGGGTGGCGACCAGCGAGCTGGTGCACGTCGCCGTCGCGGCGGCCGGGCTGGCCGCGCTGTTCGCCGCCGCGCCCACCGCGTTCACCGTGGTCCGGCTGCTCGGCGCGGCATACCTGATCTACCTCGGGGTGCGCACGATCCGGGAGCGACGGCGGGGATCGGCGCTGCCGGACGTCGGTGGCGTGTCCCCGCGCACGGCCTACCTCACCGGGCTGTGGACGAACCTGCTGAATCCCAAGATGGTCACGTTCTCGATCGCGTTCCTGCCGCAGTTCGTCGATCCGGCCCTGGGGAGGGTGTGGTTGCAGTTCGTCGTGCTGGGCGCGGTGCTGGTGGTGCTGGAGTTCCTCGTGGACGGCACGGTCGGTGTCCTCGGTGGACGGATCGGGGCCTGGTTGCGGGAGAAGCACCGGGCGCGCAGACGGCTGGACACCGCGACCGGCGGCCTGTTCATCACCCTCGGCATCGCCCTCGCCCTGCACCGCTAGCGCCAGCGAGGACGCCCGGCTCGGACCCCGCGTCGCCGGTGTCGGCGGCGGTGCCGGCGTTCGCGGCGGACTCCTCGCGAGGGCGGCGCGCACCCGGAGCCGACGCGGGACGGCGAGCGGCCGGGGTTCCCCCGGAGGCGGTCAGCAGAGCTGCTTCGCGTACCAGTGCTCCGCGTCGACCTGGTCGTCGTACGGCTCGATCTCCCGGTAGCCGTGCGCGGCGTAGAGGGCGCGCGCCTCGACGAGCACCGCCCTGGTGTCCAGCACGATCCGGCTGGCGCCGAGCCGCCGGGAGGTCCGCTCCGCCGCCAGCAGCAGGTCACGTCCGAGGCCCGCGCCGCGTCGCTCCGGGCGCACGTACAGGCGCTTGAGCTCCGCGCTCCCGGGCAGAGCCCGCAGCAGCCGCACGCCCGCGCACCCGAGGAGGCCCCCGGCGGCACCGCGAGCGACGAGGAGCGCTCCGCGCGGCGGCCGGAGGTCGCCGTGCGGGTCGCGGGCGAGCACCGCCGCGATCTCCGCCTCGGTCGCAGGCCGGCCGAGCACGCGTCGGCCGACCTCGGCGACGTACTCGCGCAGCGCGACTTCGACGTCCGCACCCGCGACCGGCTCGGCGCCGATGGTCCACCTGCGGATCATCTTCGACGGACCGGGCGGCTGAGGTCCAGCGGGCGTCTCCGGCCGGAGGATCAGGGAGCCCGCGGCGGGGTCAGGCGGAGTTCGACCACCGGCAGCGCCGGGTCGCGCACGTCGATCTCCGCGCCGAGCGTCGTCTCCACGGCGCCCTTGAGCCGCGCCCACGCCCTCGCGTGCCGCCGGGCGTAGCCGGTGAGCACGACGGCCGCCTCCTCGGTGCTGAGCCGGCGCGCGATCACCGGTACCGAGCGGTGTCGCGCCGCGGAGATGCGCGCGCCCGGATGCGCCTCCAGGTTCCGGAACCACTGCGAACGGGTGCCGAAACCGGAGGCGACCAGGTAGACGTCCGGGGACGGGTGGCCGATGACCTCCAGGACGACCCGGCGCCGCGCGCCCGTCCGGCGTCCCACGTGCTCCAGCATCAGCAGCCGGGAGCCCAGCAGGAATCCCAGGCGGGCGCGGAAGAGCCAGATCGGGGCGCGCATCAGGGTGCGGTTGCGGAGCAACCGGGCCCCGGCCCGGGCGAGGGCGTTCGCGGGGGGCGGTGCGGGTTCGGTCATGGTTCCCCCGGTTCGCGCGGTGCTGACGTCGGCTGCCCGCAGCCAGTGTCGCACCGGCGGATCAACCGCGGAGCCGGTTCGCGACGGATTCCCATCCGCGCGGGGCCGCCGACCGCGGCGAACGGAGCCCGCGCGGCGCGACGGGATTCAGCGCGGCTCGGGCCACTCCAGCGCTCGGCGGCTCGTGAAGTGGCGCGGCAGCCCGGAAACCGGGTCGGTGAAGCGGAGCTCCTTCGCCAGCAGCCGCAGCGGATCGGTGAAGTCGTCGGCGGCGCGTTCCCGCACCCGCGGGTAGAGGTCGTCGCCGACGATCGGCAGGCCCAGCGCGGCCAGGTGCACCCGGAGCTGGTGGGTGCGGCCGGTCGCGGGGAGCAGCCGGTAGCGGGCGAGGCCGCCCCGCCGTTCGGCGAGCTCCACCCGGGTCTCGGCGTTCGGCTGCCCCGGTTCCTCCCGGGCCTGCAGGACCCCGCGCTCCTTGACGATCTTGCTGCGCACGACGCGGGGCAGCGCGAGCTCCGGGTCGTGCGGCGCGATCGCCTCGTACTCCTTGCGCACCTCGCGGTGCTGGAACAGCAGCTGGTAGTCCCGGCGAGCTCCCGCGTGCGCGGTGAACAGCACGAGCCCGGCGGTCGGCCGGTCCAGCCGGTGCACCGGGCTGAGCTCCGGCAGCCCCAGGCTCCGGCGCAGCCGCACCAGCGCGGTCTCGGCGACGTGGCCGCCGCGCGGGGTGGTGGCGAGGAAGTGCGGCTTGTCCACCACCACCAGGTGCTCGTCGCGGTGCAGCACCTCCACCTCGAAGGGGACCGGGATCTCGGCGGGCAGCTCCCGCCGCATCCAGAGGACGCTGCCCGGCGAGAACGGAGTTCCGCCGTCCACGACGGTCCCGTCGTGCGCGGCCACGCGGCGCTCCGCGAGCATCCGGTCCACCTCGACGGCCGGCACCGGAAGCCGCTCGACGAGGTGGTCTCGCACCGTCGCCCACGGACCCGACCCCGGGGTGCGCAGGCGGACGGCGTCCAGGCCGTCCTGCTGCGGGAGCGGGGAGCGGGGCTTGCGTCGCATCACCGGCCAGCCTAGACGGCCCGCAGCCGGCGGCGGCCGTCCAGCCCGGCCGGGTGACGCGCGGTGGCCGGGGCGGGGGAGCCGACGATCGGTGCGGCGGCCCGCGTGGCCCAGGCCCCGCCCGCGAGGCGAGGCCCGGGACGGCCTTGCCCCCGGGCGGATGAATCACGCGGGGCCGCCCCCGCTCGGAATGGCCGCCCGCCCGACCTGCTCTTACCGTCGGGAACGGCCGATCTGGGGGGAGCGGACATGGTGGAAGGTGACGTGGAGACCGCGGTGCGGGCGGCGCGGAGCTGGATGTTCACACCCGCGACGCGGCGGGAGGACTTCGAGGCCGCGGCCCGGTGCGGGGCCGACGCGGTCATCCTGGACCTGGAGGATTCGGTGCGGCCGCAGGACAAGGCGATCGCCCGCGCGTTCGTCGTCGAGCACCTGAGCGGCGCGCACGGCGACGGCCTGGTCACCTCGGTGCGCATCAACCCGGCGGCCACGGCGGTCGGGCTGGCTGACCTGACGGCGCTGATCTCCGCCGGGAACGACCCGGACGTGCTGGTGCTGCCGCGCACCGAGTCCGCCGGAGCGCTCGGCGTCATCGAGAACCTGCTGTTCGAGGCGGGCAGCCGGACGATGCTGGTGCCGCTGATCGAGACCGCTCGCGGCCTGCGGGCCCTGCCCCGGCTGCTCGCCTCGCAGACCCGGGTCGTGGGCGTGCTCGCCAGCACCGCCGACATCGCCGCCGACCTCGGCGGCGCCGGGGATCCGGAGGTGGCGGCGTCGGTGCGCGCGTCCGCGGTGCGGGCGGCCTCGGCGGCGGAGGTCGTCGCCATCGATTCCCCGTTCTTCGGGGCGGATCCGGCCGAGCTGGAGCGGCAGGCGCGCGGGGCGGCCGGTTCCGGGTGCACGGCGAAGGCGGCCGTGCACTCCGGCCAGCTCGCGGCGATCAACGCGGCGTTCGCACCGACGGCGGAGGAGCTGCGCTGGGCCCACGACGTGCTCAAGCGCAGCGCCGCCCGCCTCCCCGACGTCGAGGAGGCCGATGCCGCCAGGGCCCGCCGCTACCTCCAGCGGGCCCGCCCCACGGCGGAGCGCGCACCGGAGCCCGCCGCGATCTGACCCGGTCGGCGGTCGCCGCTCAGCCGCTCACCACCAGGTGACCGGCAACGACTTCACGCCGCCGGTGATGCGGTCGCTGCGGACGTCGAGGGCGTCGACCTCGGCGGCCAGCCGGAGCTCCGGGAACCGCTGGAACAGCTCGGTGAACACCACCTTGAGCTCGGTGCGGGCGAGGCTCGCGCCGATGCAGAAGTGCATCCCGTGCCCGAAGCTGAGGTGCACGTTGGGCTTGCGGGCCGGGTCGAACCGCGTGGGCTCGGCGTGCACGGAGTCGTCCCGGTTGGCCGCGCCGGTCGGGATCAGCACCGCGTCGCCGCGCGCGATGATCTGCCCGCCGATCTCCACGTCCTCGTGCGCGTAGCGCAGCAGCCCGAGCCCGCTGGGGTCGGCCACCCGCAGGATCTCCTCCACCGTGGACTGCACGCGACCCGCGGGGTCGGCGGTGAAGGCGTCGCGCCGCTGGAGATCGGTCAGCAGCAGGAGCACGCCCAGGTCGATGCGGGTCACGGTGGTCTCGTGCCCGGCGAACAGCAGGCCGGAGGCGAGGGTGCTCATCTCGCCGTCGTCGAAGTCGGGGTCGGTCTCCTGCGCCCGCACCAGGTCGGTCACCACGTCCTCGCCCGGGGAGCGGCGCTTGACCTCGGCGAGCCGGGCCATGTACCCGGCCAGCTCGGCCCGCGCGGCCTGCGCGGCGTCACCGGTGCCCATCCGGCTCATCCGGTCGGAGAGCCCGGCGAAGTACTCCCGATCCTCGAACGGCACCCCGAGCAGCTCGCAGATCACCAGCACCGGCAACGGGAACGACAGGTGCTCGTGCAGGTCCACGGGCGCGGCCGGGTCGGCCTCGTGGGCGGCCTGCATCGAGTCCAGGCAGCCGAGCACGAGCTCCTGCACGTGCTCGGTGAGCAGCCGCATCCGCTTCGCGGAGAAGGCGGGCGTGAGCAGCTTGCGCATCCGGGTGTGCCGCGCCTGCTCGGTGTCGTACTCGCCCTGGGGGCCTTCGAGCACGCCCGCGTCCGAGATCCGCGACGCCTGCTCCGGCGCCGGGTGCGAGCGGCCGAACCGCGCGTCGCCGAACACGACGCGCGCCTCCTCGAAGGAGGTGATCAGCCAGGCCGGGTCGCCGGCGGGCGTGCGCACCCGGGTGATCGGCGCCTGCTTGCGCAACACCTCGTACAGCGGCGCGGTCTCCAGCACGTTCGGCCGGTCGAACGGGAGCTGCGGGAGGGCTTCGGCGGTGGTGCTCATCAGTGCTCCTTCTCCTGGGGTGGCGGGGAATCCGCGGTGGCCCGGGCGGCGATGCCGTCGAGCCAGCCGAGTTCGGCGTGCAGGCGGCGGGCGGACTCGTCGAGCGCCTCCCGGCCCCAGCCACCGATGCCGTCGCGGGCGAGCGACTCGACCCGCGCCCGGCGCTGCCGCAGCGCCCGGCGGCGGGCCTCCACGACGCCCAGCCGCTCATCGGCGGTCAGCAGGTGGAAGTGCGCCAGCCGGGCCAGGAACTCCGAGTCGTCACCGGCGAGTTCGGCGGGCAGCTCGGCGAGCATGTCGTGCAGCAGCTCCCGGCCGACCTCGGTGATCGTGTAGACGTTCCGCGGCGGCCTGCCCTCCTGCGGTTCGGCGGTGCGGGTCACCGCGGCGGCCTCGGTGAAGCGCCGCAGCGCGGGGTAGAGGGAGTTGTTCGACAGGGCGTAGCCGGTGGTCTCCTCCACGCGCCTGCGCAGCTCGTACCCGTGGCTGGGCTGCTTCGCCAGACTCGCGAGCAGCAGGACCTCGATCCACACCTAGGTCACGATAACCTAGGTCAGGGTGACCGTCGATGGCTGACGACCGCTTCGCGCCGAACCTCCCGTTCGCGCGCCGAGGTCTCCCGGCGGCCTCGGGCTCGTCGTTCGGGGGCGGGCCGGGCGCGGGCGGGGAGGCGCCCGCGCCCGGCCCGGTGTCCGGCCGCGCCCGGTCGGGGGAGGCGAGGCGGCGGCCGGAGTTGGCGGGGATCAGCTGGCGCCGTTCCGCTCGTGGTGCGGTTCGGCGTCGCACCCGGGGCAGGAGAGAGCGCGGACCCGGTCGGTCCCGGAGAGCTGCTCGGTCAGCGCCGCGCGGACGCCGCGGATCGAGACGTCCGCCGCCTTCCCGTTCCAGCGCCAGCGCCGGAAGGCCTGCCGGATCCCGTCTCCGGACGGGCGCCAGTGATGCCGCCCGCTCACGTGCGGCGCCGGGTGCACGGAATCCGGTGCCGCCATCGGTGCCGTCCGCCCGCCACCGGTTCGGCGGTGGGCCAGGCGATCGGCGTTGCCGGCAGCGCTCCCGCCGCGACGACTCCGGTGCCCGCGGAACACGCGCGGCACACCTCCCGATCCGCCGCGCCCTCCGGGACGTGCGCGCCGCGCCGCAGGTGCACCGGGCCGTAGACGTAGGCGCCGCACCGCGACGGCAGCGCGTCCCCGCTGGTCCGCCGCACGGCGTGCCACCGCGTGTCCACCGGCCCCCGCGACGCCGCCCACGCCGGGACGGGGGAGGCGGTACCGGTTCTGCCCGCCGGGCGGGCATGTTCCGCGTTCATCGTTTGTTGCCCCTTCGATCCTGAGCTGCGGCGAGATCACTTCTGACGCTGTGCGTAATCTTGTGGGCACACTGCGTTATCGGGAAGCGGCCGGAGGTTTTCAGGTGTTTTCAGAGGCGGAGGAGGGTTCGACACTGCGGAGGGCGCGAAGGGAAGCTGGCGTCAGCCTGGCCGCGATGGCCAGGATCGCGAACTACTCGGCCGCTCATCTCAGCAACATCGAAGCGGGACGACGTCCCGTCACCGTCGATATCGTTACCACGTACGAGCGAGAGCTAGGCCCGATTGGAGACGACATGCTGCGTCGCCGGGACATCACGCACCCGCGAGTGCTGCGAGCGCCGCGCCCGACCCTCACCCAGCTGGCTCGTTCGATCGACTCCGGCGACCCCGGTGCGCTGGCCGATGCGCCGTCCAGTCGTGCGGTGGACTTCTTCCTGGCGTCGAAGCTGAGCGCGAGCGGGGCGGACCACCTTCGGGACTGGGTGCGCACCGGATCCACCGCCACTCTCCGGGCCAACTCGGTAGCGGTGCTGTCGAAGATGGCGCACCGCGAGGACGTACCGCTGATCATCGAGTCGCTGGAGACGGATGAGAAGGTCCGCGTGTTGAGTCTGGCGTCCGAGGTGTCCAAGCTGATGCAGCACGATTGGCAGACCTGCCTTCGCGTGGCTGGGGATCCGAGCACGGCGCCGGAACCGCGCAAGCTGGCGAAGGCGTTGACCAGGGAAGCGCTCTTGAAGAACGACGTGGAATCCCGTTGGTGCGGAGCGCGTCTGCTGAGAGATCTGGTTCCCGTGCTGGACCGATGAGAGGAGCGTGCATGAGCGCGGAGCAGACCTGGATCAAGGCGAGCCGCAGCCAGAACACGGCATCGTGCGTCGAGGTGGCGACGACTTTCGACGAGGTCAGGGATTCCAAGGATCCGGGCGGGCCGACGTTGAAGGTGGGCGTGGGAGGGCTGGTGCGCGCGATCAAGGCCGGTCGCTTCGACTGACGCGGGAGCGCCCCGGAACGCGGCACGTGCTCCGGGGCCTCCGCCGGTGCGGCGGCGCTCCGCGGTGGTGCGCGGCGCGGACCCGAGAGGGAGTGTCGTGGCTCACTTCGGCTTGAGCGTGCCCTCAGGGCACAGGATGTGCTCTCGGGGAGAGGGAGCGCTCCGAAGGAGCGTCCGTGGGCACCGCGCTGGAGGAACCGCATGTACGACACGATCATCATCGGCGCCGGGTCGGCGGGGGCCGCGCTCGCGTCCCGGCTCACCGAAGACGATCAGCGGCGGGTGCTGGTGCTGGAGGCGGGACCGGACTACCGCGCGGCCGAGACGCCGCCGGAGATCCAGGGCCTCGAACCGGGTCGGGACCGCGTGGCCGAGCGGCTGGCGCGGACGCACACCTTCCCCGATCTGACCGCCTCCCGCTCCGCCGCGCAGGAACCGAAGACCTACGCGCGGGGCCGCGGGGTCGGCGGGAGCTCGGCGGTCAACGGCCTGTTCGCGATCCGGGCCACCGTGGAGGACTTCGACGGCTGGGCCGTCCGGGGCGCTACCGGGTGGAGCCACGACGAGGTGCTGCCGCTGCTGCGGAAGCTGGAGAACGACCAGGACTTCGGCGCCGAGCCGCACCACGGCGCCGACGGCCCGATCCCGGTGGTGCGCCCGCGCCGCGAGGACTTCGCCACCGTCGAATCCGCCGTGGACGCCGCCGCCGAACGACTCGGCCACCCGTGGGCGCCCGACCACAACGCCCCCGGTGCGACGGGGGCGTCCCCCTACGCCTTCAACAGCTCCGGTGGGCGCCGGGTCTCCACCAACGACGCCTACCTGGAACCGGCGCGCGAGCGACCCGGCCTGCGCGTCGTGGGCGGTGCCCTCGTCGACCGGATCCTCATCAGCGGCGGCCGCGCGACCGGGGTGCGGGCGATCGTCGACGGCAGGCCCACCGAGTTCCACGCCACCGAGGTCGTGGTGTGCGCCGGGGCGCTGCACTCCCCGGCGATCTTGCAGCGCTCCGGCATCGGCCCGGCCGCGGAACTGCGCGAGCTGGGGATCACGCCCGTCGCGGACCTGCCCGTCGGGCGCGGCCTGCAGGACCACGCGGCGATCGTGCTGGTCCTCGGCCTGCACGAGCCCGCCGACTACCGCGGGCTGCCGGAGCGCGGCCAGCTCTTCCTGCGCTTCACCACCGGGGTCGGCGGCGAATCCAACGACGGTGTGATCGCCGCTCCGGGCGCCCTGGCGCCGGACGTCCCGGTGGCGGGGCTCATCGGCTGGAACAACCGGGCGAGCTCCACCGGCAGCGTGCGGCTGGCCGCCACCGACCCGGCGATCGACCCGGTGGTGGACCTGAACCTGCTGTCCGATCCCGAGGACCTGCGGCGCTTCCGGGTCGTCGTCGACGAGCTGCGGAAGATCGCCGCCCAGCCCGAGCTGCGGAAGATCACCGCTGGCACGGGGCTCGGCGAGGCCATGCTGCCGCTGGACGCGGAGCTCTCCGACGAGGAGTTCGCCCGGTTCGCCCTCGCCAACGTCCTCGACGTCTCGCACGCCGCCGGTACTTGCCGGATGGGCGCGCCCGGAGCGCCGGACGTCGTGGTCGACCCCGAGGGCCGGGTGCTCGGCGTCGAGGGGCTCCGAGTCGCGGACGCGAGCGTGTTCCCGTGGGTGCCGCGGGCGAACCCGCACCTGACCGCCGTGCTCGTCGGCGAGAAGATCGCCGCCGCGATGCGCGGCTGATCAGGGGGGGCGTCGGCCGGAGGTCGTCGCGGGTGAGTTCGGCCTGGGCGTGCCCGGTGAGCGCGCCGCCGCGCCCAGCGCCGCGCGACGTCTCCCCGCGGCGCGCACGCCTGGCCGGAGAGCGCGCCGGGCGGGCCGAGCGAGGCGGCGTCCTCGGCGATCGCCAGGCCCGCCCCCGGGCGGAGGTGCTACCTCCGTCGGCGCGCCCCGCGCTTCCGGGCTCGGCCGGAGCGGGCACCGCGATCCGGGTGGACGGCCCGTTCGTCCCCTCTCGCCGGGCGAGGGGACCGTCACCTCGACTCGGGGCGGAGGCCTTCGACGACGACGGCGAGGACCGTGCGAACCCGGCGGTCCCACTCCGATTCGGGGATCCGGGACAGCGCGCCCAGCAGAAGGAGGACGTCGGTGGCGTCGACGTCCGGGCGGACCTCGCCCGCCTCCTTGCCCCGGTCCAGCAGCTCGCCCAGCGCTTCGTCGAGCCGGTGGTGCTGCGCGGTGCGGAGCTCGCGCCACGCGGAGGCCTCGATCGCGGCCATCACCCCGCGCTTGACCCGCGCGTACTCGACCACCCGCGCCAGCCAGAGCGACAGCGCCCGCAGCGGCGGGTGCTCGGCGAGCAGCGGGGCCACCGCGTCGACGAGCTGGCCGAGCTCGTGCCGGTAGACCTCCGCGAGCAGGTCCTCGCGGGTCGGGAAGTGCCGGTAGAGGGTGCCCTGCCCGACGCCCGCCGCCTTGGCGACCCGGTGCAGCTTCAGCTCGGCCACCGCCCCGTTCGACTCGCTCAGCTCGGCGCGCGCGGCCTCGACGATGCGGTCCCGGTTGGCGACCGCGTCCGACCGCGGTTCGCGGCTCATCGCGACGTTCACCTCTCCTCGTTTCGACAACCGGACAACTGTCCGCTACCGTCGACCGGGTAAGCGGACAGTTGTCAGTTTAGAGCGGGAGAGCGCCATGAGCGGAGTGCGGGGAAAGATCGTCGCGATCACCGGGGCCAGCAGCGGGATCGGTGCGGCCACCGCGCTGGAGCTCGCGGGCCGCGGTGCGGCGGTGGTGCTGGGCGCCCGGCGCACCGACCGGCTCGACGCGCTCGCGGCCCGGATCCGGGAGGCCGGCGGACGCGCGGAGGTGCTGGCGGTCGACGTCACCCGCCGAGCCGACCTCGAAGCGCTGGTGGCGCTGGCCGTGGACCGGTTCGGCCAGCTCGACGTCCTGGTGGGCAACGCGGGCGTCGCCCGGACCGCGCCGGTGGCCTCCCTGGACGTCGACGACTGGGAGCTCATGATCGACGTCAACCTCCGCGGGGTCCTGCACGGGATCGCCGCCGCGCTGCCGGTCTTCCGTGAGCAGGGCCGGGGTCACCTCGTCACGACGGTCTCCACCTCCGGCCTCAAGATCGTGCCCGACCAGGCCGTCTACGCGGGCACCAAGAACGCCGTGCGCACGCTGCTGGAGTCGCTGCGCCAGGAGTCCACCGACGGCGTCGTGCGCACCACCACCGTCTCACCCGGCTTCGTCCGCACCGAGCTCGTCGACCACGTCCAGGACCCCGCGCAGCGGGACCGGCTGCGGGAGTCGATGGCCGCCCTCGGCCTCGCGCCGGAGGCGGTGGCCCGCGCCATCGCGTTCGCCGTCGAGCAACCCGACGACGTCGAGATCGGCGACCTCACCCTGCGGCCCGCCCGGCAGGGCTAGCGGGAGGCGGTGCGATCCAGCCCGGGCAGCTCCGCCAGCGGCGCGGGCCTGCCGAAGTAGAAGCCCTGCCCCTGGTCGCAGCCGATCCGCTGCAGCACGGCGAGCTGCTCGGGGGTCTCCACGCCCTCGGCCACCACGACGAGCCCCACCGCGTGCGCCATCGCGACGATGCTCGTCACGATCGCCTGCACGTCCTCGGAACCGGTCAGGTCCGAGACGAAGGACCGGTCGATCTTGAGCGTGTCCAGCGGCAGCCGCCGCAGCTGGGCCAGCGAGGAGTACCCGGTGCCGAAGTCGTCGATCGCCAGGAACGTGCCGAGCTCGCGCAGCTTGCGCAGCACCCGCACCGCCGAGGTCGCGTCCTGCATCAGCGCGTTCTCGGTGACCTCCAGGCACAGCGCCTCCGGCGGCAGCCCGGCATCGTCCAGCGCCGCGCGCACCACCTCGTGCAACCGCGGATCACCGAGCTGCCGGGGCGAGAGGTTCGCGTTGATCTGCAACTCGCCGCCGTGCTCCCGGCGCAGCGCGGCGAACTCCCGGGTCACCTCGCGGAGCATGAACGACCCCACCTCGTTGATCAGGTCGCTCTCCTCGGCGAGCGGGATGAACTCCGCGGGGGACACGTGGCCGTGCTCCGGGTGCCGCCAGCGCAACAAGCCCTCGGCGCCGATGGTGCGCTCGGTGCGCAGGTCCACCACCGGCTGGTAGGCCACCCACAGCTGCTCCCGCGCCACCGCGTGCCGGAGGTCCTGCTCCAGGAGCATGTGCCGCTGCACCCGCTCGCGGAGCTCCACGTCGAAGAAGGTGTAGCGACCCCGGCCCTGGGCCTTCGCCCGGTACATCGCGACGTCGGCGTCGCGCAGCAGGTCCTGCGCGGAGCGGGTGTCGCCGGGGTGGGAGACGACGATCCCGATGCTGGCCTCCACGTGCAGCCGGATCCCGTCCACGTGGGCCGGCTCGGTGAGGGTGCGCAGCAGCGCGTCGGCGCGGGCGGCGAGCTCGTCGCGGCTCAGTCGCGCCTGGGTGGCCACCACGAACTCGTCGCCGCCGAGCCTGCCGACCAGCTCCCGGTCGCCGGTGACGCGCACCAACCGCTGCCCGACGCTGCGCAGCACCTCGTCGCCGACGCCGTGGCCCAGCGAATCATTGACGATCTTGAAGTTGTCCAGGTCCACGAACAGCACCGTCAGCGGCCTGTCGCGCAGCGGGGAGTTCACCGCCGCGTCCAGGTGCCGCAGCACCAGGGTGCGGTTGGCCAGGCCGGTGAGCGGGTCGTGGGTGGCCTCGTGCTCCAGCCGCTCGCGCGCCGCCCGGCTCTCGGTGATGTCGCTGAACGACACCAGCACCCGGTGCGGCGGGCTGTCCTCCGGGTCGAGGGCGCGGGCGGTCACCGCCAGCCACACGCTGCGACCGTCCCCGCGCTGGATGCGCACCACCCGCGAGTTCACCGGTCGCCCGGTGTGCAGGGTGGACATCGAGGGGCGGTCCTCGGTGGTGATCCGGTCGCCGTTCTCGTCGAACATCGCCCAGGCCGACGCGGACTCCCCGACGATCTCGCTGGGCTTGGCCCCGAGGATGCGCTGCGCGGCCGGGTTCGCGGACTCCACGATCGAGGACGGCGCGATCACCAGCACTCCTTCGTCCAGCGCGTCGATGACGGTGGAGAAGGTGCGCTCGGCATGCCTGCGCGCGGTCTCGTCCGCGCACACCAGCACGTAGCCCTCGTCCATCTCGGAGACCGTCACCCGCACCGTCAGCGCGGTGCCGTCGCTCCGGCGGTGCAGCGATTCGGACACCCCGCCCTGGGCCAGCAGTTCGGACGGGCACAGGGCCGCGCCCACCAGCTCGTCCACCGACCTGCCCAGCGCCTCCCGCGACGAGATCCCGTAGACCGCCTCGGCGGCGGGGTTCCAGCTGGTCACGCGCGCCTCGCCGTCGGTGGCGATGATCGCGTTGCTGACGTGCTCGACCAGCGCGGCCTGGTAGCGCAGGCTGCTCTCGGCAGCCTTCTTGTCCGTGATGTCGCGCAGGATGACCTGGAGCGCGGGCTCGCCCTCCCAGGAGGTGCGCACCGACACCAGCTCGACCGGGACCAGGCTGCCGTCGAACCGGTGCAGCGCCGCCTCGGCCGGGGCGGTGCGCGCGCCGGGGTGGGTCAGCGAGCGCAGCCGCTCGTGCATCCGGGGGACGGAGTGGGCATCGACGAAGTCGGTGATGGGGCGCCCGACGACCTCGCCGAGGTCGTCGGTGCCGAGCATCCCGAGGGTGGCGGAGTTGGCGTAGCGGACCACGCCGCCCTGGTGCACGCAGATCGCGTCGGGGCTCAGCTCCACCAGCAGCCGGTACCGGTCGGTGAGATCGGTCAGCGACTGGCGCTCCTCGTGGGCGCGGGTGACGTCGGCGGCGACGCCGAGGAGCCGGTCGCCGTGCTCGGGATCGTGGTAGCGGCGGGCGTGGAAGTGGATGAAGCGCTGGGTGCCGCCCTCGCCCGCGATCGGCTGCTCCAGATCCAGATCGCGCCATTCGGCGGCGGTGCGGGCCGAGACGATCAACGGCGCGATGAGGTCGCGCAGCGCGTCGCGCAGCGCGGTGTCCCCGCACCCGGGGATGCCGAGCAGGGCGTCCAGCCCGGCGGTCCAGGTGAGCACGTCGTCCTCGAGCCGCAGCGACCACCGGACCGCGCCGCTGGTGGCGAGGGCGAGATCCAGGAACTCGCGGTCCGGGCCGGGACTCGTCGGGCGCTCGACCACGGCGTCAGCGTCCACGGATCGTGCGCCGGCCGGATCGGGTGCACGCCATCCGCATTGATCGACCACCACCGTTCGAGCTCAGGGCGCCGCGGCCGAGCTGTGCAGGTTCCGTCCCCGGTGGACGCGGCAGTCCGTGCCGGGGCGCTCGTAGTTTCGCATGTGCGCTGCTCACGAACCGTCCTGAGTGGTGCGTGGCCGCTCGCTGATCATAGGACGCCTCCGGCCGACCGGCGAACACGCCAGGTGTTCTCGTTCTCGTGCGTGCACAGCGATCTTGTGCCCCTTCGGTGTGACTGGTTCGACGCTCGGCGCACTGTTCGTGGCCAAAGCTCACCCTGCCGCCTCACTCCACGGCTGAGGTAGGGGCGCGAGACCCGGGTAATGCGTGACCGCGCGTAGTTCGATCTCGAGGTTGGTGAACCGTCCCGAGCCCGGGCACGCCGAATTCCCCGGCGGCCCGCGATCCCCTTCGCGAGGCGCCGGACGCGCGTGCCGCGGACCGGGCGGCGCCGCGAATTCGAATGATCGCGATCGGGAGAGGTGATCGAGCGATGAGCTCGCAGCACTCGGAAATCGAAATCGGTGGAATCGGCGCGGTGACCGGCTACGGCTGGGGTCGGGAGGTGCTCTGGGACGGGCTGGTCTCCGGGATGCCCGCGGCTGTCCCGGAGGAGGGCCACGGCCCCGGGCGGGACCGCACCGCCTGGGTCGCCCGGGTCCCCGAGGGCGGCGACCCGGCGGACGGGCCCAGCCGCTTCGCGCGGGCCATGCGCGCCGCGGCGCGCGAGGCGATCCTCGACGCCGCGGCCCAGGGCTGGGTCGCGGGCCGCCGGGTGGGGCTGCTGCACGCGGTCGTGCTCGGCGAGGTCGACCTGTGGCGGGAGTTCTACCAGGCCCGGGAGGGCCGGGTCCCGGTCCGGGACTACCTGGCGCTGATGCCGTCGACGCCGATGTCGACCTTGATGAAGGAGTTCGGGTTCCACGGACCCGCGATGAACGTCTCCGCGATGTGCGCCTCGGGCAACGCCGGGCTGCTCACCGCGAAGGCATGGCTGGACTCGGACGTCGTCGACGACGTCGTCTTCGTGGCCACCGACCTGTCGGCGACCCCGGAGAACGTGCTGCACTTCGAGCGACTCGGGGTCGCGATCACCGATGCCGGGCCGCTGGAGGCCTGCCGACCGTTCCAGGAGGGCAGCCGAGGTTTCACCATGGGCGAGGCCTCGGTCGGGATGGTCCTCTCGCGCGGCTTAGCGGACCCCTACGCGCGCCTGCTCGGCGGCTCGATGTCGCACGACGCCCACCACGTGACCTCGATCGATCCGGATCTGACCGAGGTGCGGGGCTGCGTCCGCGAGGCCTTGCGGCGATCCGGGGTGCGGGGCCGCGACATCCGCTACCTCAACGCGCACGGGCCCGGCACCGCGCAGTGCGACCGCGCCGAGGCGCGGGTCTGCGCGGAGCTGCTCGCCGAGCAGACCTCGATCTACTCGGTGAAACCGCTGGTCGGGCACTGCCAGGGCGCCGCATCGGCGGTGGAGGTCGCGGTCGCCGGGCTCGGCTACCGGCACGGGTTCATCCCGGCCCCGCCGCGGCGGGCACCGGGCGACCGGCGGCTGCTCGACGGCCGCACCCCCGTCGCCGGAGGGCTGACGCTGAAGTCGTCCCTCGGCATGGGCGGGCACAACTCGGCCGTGGTGCTCGGGCCGCCGAGCTGAGCGGGTCGGCGGTGACCGGCCGTCCGTGAGCCCCGCCCGCGCGACGGGCGGGTCGGACTCCAGCGGCTTCCTCGCCGCTCCGCCCCGGGGTGGCGGCGGTGCCGGGTGCGCTCGCCGCGCGCGGCACCGCCGTCCTGGCGGGGGAGCCGCTGGGCACCCGCCGGGACCGTCGCACCCACCGGTCGTCGCCCGGCGGCCGCACCACCGGCCCGGTCGCCGACGTCCCTGAGCCGCGACGGGCTCAGCGCTGCCAGGCCTCGACCTCGGCGAGGAACCCGGCCCGGCGCGGCTCGTCCAGGAAGGCGGCGCGGAAGGAGTTCGCGGCCAGCTCCCGCAGCTGCTCGGTGCCCAGCCCCAGCTCGCGGCGCACCGCCGCGTAGTTGTCGTCCACGTAGCCGCCGAAGTAGGCCGGGTCGTCGGAGTTCACCGTCACCAGCAGGTCCTCGGCCAGCAACCGGGGCAGGGTGTGCGCCGCCAGCTCGGGGAACGCGCCCAGCCGCACGTTCGACAGCGGGCACACCGTCAGCGGGATCCGCTCCCGCCGCAGCCGGGCCACCAGCTCCGGGTCCTCCAGCGCGCGGATGCCGTGATCGATCCGCTGCACCCCGAGCACGTCCAGCGCCTCCCGCACGTAGTCCGGCGGCCCCTCCTCGCCCGCGTGCGCGACCGCGCGCAGCCCCAGCTCGTGCGCGCGCCGGAACACCTCGGCGAACTTCGACGGCGGATGCCCGACCTCGGCCGAGTCCAGTCCGACGCCGACGACGCGGTCCAGGAACGGCTCGGCGAGCCGCAGCGCCTCGGCGGCCGACTCCGCGGGCTCGTCGCGCAGGAAGCAGAGGATCAGCGAGGCGGACACCTCGCTGTCGTCCAGCGCCGCGCCGAGCCCGCCGATCACCGCTTCCATCGGCACGCCGCGCGAGAGGTGCGCCTGCGGGTCGAAGAAGATCTCCGCGTGCCGCACGCCCCGCTCCGCGCAGCGATCCAGGTAGGCGGCGGCCAGGTCGCGGAAGTCCTCGGCGGTGCGCAGCACGACCATGTTGGCGTAGTACACGTCCAGGAACGACTGGAGGTCGCGGAACCGGTACCGCGCCCGCAGCTCCTCGACGGAGGAGTCCGGCAGCGCGATGCCGTTGCGGCGCGCGAGCGCGAAGACCATCTCGGGTTCGAGGGTGCCTTCGACGTGGACGTGGAGTTCGGCCGTGGGTGGGGTGGCGGCGCTCATTCCCGCGACCCTAGCGAGCCCCGGCGCCGGTCCGGGGCGGCGAGGTCACCTGGGGAGACGGTGCTCACGGCCACCGCCCGGGGGAGGCGGCGGGCCGCCGCCGGGCTAAGGTCGGGGAGAACGTCAACGAGCCCGCCCCGGGGCGCGGGCGCGGCGGCAGGAGGCGGTGCGCGGTGGCCGAGGACGAGCGGGTGCGACCCGATCCGGTGCGCTGGATCTGGTACGCCTTCGGCGGCAAGCTGCCGTCCCTGCACGACGCCTGGGTGCTGCACGACGTCACCGCGCGGACCTGGCAGCTGCGGCACGCGGTGCGCAGCCTGGTGCAGGTGTCGCCGGGGTTGCTGTTCCTGCTGGTCCCCGGCCCGATGTGGATCAAGGCGATGGCGATCCTGGGCGGGGCGCTCCTCGCGGTCTGGTACGGCATGGCCTACGCCGAGTTCACCTGCGAGCACCGCGCCTTCAAGCAGGGCTATCCGCTGGGCACCGCGCGGCGGGTGCGCGAAGAGGCGGCCGACGGGCTCGACGCCGAGCAGCAGGCCCGCTACGCCGCCCGCTACCGGGACACCGGGCCGCGCTGAACGGCCCGCGCGGGGTCCGGTGGAACCCCGGCCGTCCTCCCGCGCGGTGACCTCGCCGCTCCCTCGCCCCTGCGGGCCCGCGGCGGCGCGGACCGCGCGCCGGATCTCCGCTCGGCGGCTCGGCGGACGGGGGAGCCGGCGATGCGCGCACGGGTGCGGATGCGCGGCGCGCGGCCGGGTCGCACGGAATTTCTCGCGTCCGGAGATCGTCACGCCGGAATTCCTTGCCCCGCAACGGCGTCCGGGCCCGCGCCGGGCCCCCTCGTCGCGGTCGTCGGCGGGGATGATTCATGCTGGTGGCCCCCGTCCCCGCTGCGACGTGCCCGGTGCGCGGCGGCCTGGGACGGTGGTCGACACCGCGCCACCGGAACCCGGCACCCCGCTCGGCGAGCGGTGGCCGGGCGGTTCCGGCGGTCCGGGAGGGGAGTCGGCCGGACGGGACACCCGGGCCCCAGAACACGGAGGAAAGGCAGCGCCATGACGACGACACTCGGAACTCTGCTCACCGCGATCGTCACCCCGTTCGACGCGGAGCTGAAAGTGGACGAGGACGCCTTCGTCGCGCTGCTGCACCACGTGATCGACAGCGGTTCCGACGGCATCGTGGTCTGCGGGACCACCGGCGAGGCGGCCACGCTGACCAACGAGGAGCACCTGCGGCTCGTCGAGATCGCCTGCGCCGAGCGGCCCGACGGGGTGACCGTGCTCGGCTCCACCGGCTCCAACGACACCGCGCAGGCCTGCGCGATGACCGAGCGGGTGACCGAGCTCGGGGTGGACGGGGTGCTCTCGGTCAACCCGTACTACAACCGGCCGAACCGGCGCGGTCTGGTGCGCCACTACCAGGAGATCGCGAAGTCCACGGACAAGCCGATCGTGCTCTACAACGTCCCCGCCCGGACCGGCACGGACGTGCCGAACGACCTGCTCGCCGAGCTGGCGCAGATCGAGCGGGTGGACTTCGTCAAGCAGGCCAACGACGACAACCTGGCGCTGGTGGACGGGCTCGGCGTGTACTCGGGCAACAACGAGACCTTCGCCCGCGCCCTGGACATGGGCGCGCTCGGCGGCATCGTGGTGGCCAGCCACGTCGCCGGCCCGCAGATGCGGCGGATGGTCGACGAGCCGGAGCGGCGCGCGGAGCTCGACGCCGCGCTGCGGCCGCTGTACGCGGCGCTGTCGGTGACCACCAACCCGATCCCGGTGAAGGCGGCGCTGAACCTGCTCGGCCACCGCGTCGGCGCTCCCCGGCTCCCGCTGGTCGAGGCGGACGAGGCCGAGACCGAGGTGATCCGCGAGGCCCTCGTCGAGGGCGGTTTCCTGGCGGCCTGAGGCCCGGAGGTCCCCTCCGCCCGGTGGCGGAGGGGACGGTTCCTCATCCGGCCAGCAGGTCCTCCAGCTCGCGCAGCGCAGCGCGCAGGTGGTCGGCGAAGGCGTACATCCCGCCGGAGACCGCCAGCGGCGTGCTCAGGTACACGTGCAGCTGGTCCGGCAGCAGCACGTAGGCCACCCCGATGCACTTGCCGCTGGTGGAGCCGAACCCGAAGTGCTGGATGTTCCTGGAGGGAGCCGAGCTGGTGCTCAGGTAGTCGTCGCGCATGATCGTCCAGCCCGGCGAGTCGTAGAGCGCGAGCGGCTCGGTCACCCCGAGCTCGGCGCCCCGGCGGCGCTGGATCCACTGCAGCTCCCACAGGTGCTGCTCGGGCGCGTCCCCGGCCTGGCACTGCTTGGCCCGCGCCACGTGCGCGTCGGCGGCGGCCCGGAACGCCGCCGCGCGGCTCGCCGCGTCCGCGTCCGGGTCGTCCATGAGCCGGGCGAACTCGACGATCTCCGGGGTGACCACGCGCATCGCCTCGGTGCGGCCGTGCCGCCACTGCCGGGTCGCGATGGACTCGTAGGTGGCGCCGATGCCCTTGGTCCGGTGGTGCGCGAGCTGGTAGGCCAGCTGCACGAAGGCGTCCGGCGACGTGCCCAGCGCCTTGGCCCGGTCCGCCCCGAAGTCCGGGAAGGACAGGACCTTGTTCGAGGTCTCCGCGGCGAAGGTGCGGAAGGCCTCGGCGGCGCCGCCGATCTCGGCCCGCAGCGCGTCGTCGAGCGGGAACTCCACGGCCTCGACCACCGGGGCGCCCTGCGCGCGGGCCCCGGCGTCCGCCGCGTGCTGCTCGGGCGTCGATCCCAGGAGCGCGTCGACGAAGGTGAGGATCGTCGTCCCGTCGAGCCCGCAGTGCTCCACGTTGATCCCCGCGCGGCCGTCCTCGAACACGATCAGCGAGACGGCCTTGTCGAACCAGCGGTTCGCGCTGTCGCCGTGCAGCAGCTGGTCGCAGGCCTCCTGCACGTCGATCGGAGCGAAGTCCTCCAGGCACACGCAGAACAGCGCGGATTCCACGGTCTCCAGCGCCTCGGCGCCGCCGAGATCGAGCAGCCGGCGCCGGGAGCGGGCCCAGTCCGCGCGGGCCGAGGTGGTCAGGTGCCCGGGCGACGCCTCGGCGCGGCAGGCCCCGGCCTCGCGGACCTCGGCGAGCCCGGCCCGCAGGTCGGCGAGGTCGTGCGGCGTGCCGTCGGGTGCGAGCACGTCGAGCCGGAACAGGTTGCCGCGGAAGAGCACCACGACGTGCCGCGCGGGCGAGGGCCCGGGGTGCTCGTCGGTGTAGGGCGCGCGGACGGTGTCCTGCTGCTCACCCGGGATCCGGGTGGTGGAGAACAGGAACTTGTTCTGCACCATCGAGCTCGCCCGGCCGCGCTGCACCAGCGGCGGCAGCACCTCGGCGTCCAGCGCCTTCTTGTAGGCCACCGCCCCGGCGATCAGGCCGGCGGCCCGGTCCA
The DNA here is from genome assembly GCF_047200635.1 of Saccharopolyspora antibiotica. Classification (NCBI taxonomy): domain Bacteria; kingdom Bacillati; phylum Actinomycetota; class Actinomycetes; order Pseudonocardiales; family Pseudonocardiaceae; genus Saccharopolyspora; species Saccharopolyspora antibiotica. The sequence goes on from NZ_JBJZOI010000006.1 coordinate 238,951, forward strand.
GCTGGGTCCGCTCGGTGTCCTGGAACAGGAAGAAGAAGTTCGCGTTGAGCGCGATGCGGTCCCGCCTGCCCAGGTAGCGGGAGGGCCAGAACTCGTCGAGCCAGCTGTGCACGCCCTCGCTCGCGTCGAAGCGCTCCAGGTCGGCCTGCAACGTCCGGGCCGGGCTGTCCGGTCGCAGGAACTCGGTCACGGCCCGCTCGGTCTCGGCGAGTTGACCGGCCGTCAGCAGCGGGGCGCACCACTCCAGGAAGCGCGCGCAGCTGTCCTCCAGCGCGGGTAACGGCACGCGCGGCAGCCGGTCCTCGTTGCCGAAGGTGCGGGTGGACCATTCCTGGGTGTCGTTCACGGTCGTCCTCGGTGGGGTCGGGGTGGGAACTTCCGGCGGTCTCGCCAGCTCAGGTGCGCGGTCGGGAGAGGAACAGCTCGGCGTGCAGCCAGCCCTCGGCCTCCAGCCCGGCCGGGTCGATCCCCGCGCGGGCCAGGGAGTCGAGCATCAGCGCCTGCTCGCGCTCCGAGGCGAAGCGGCGCTGCTTGAACGTCCCGTCGACGCGGGTGGTCTCGTAGCCGATCTCGGCGAGGCTAGCGGCCACCGGCGCGAACGGGAACGTCCGCAGCACGAAGTGCGCCATCCACGGCAGCCGCCCGGTCGCGCACTCGGCGATCCGGCGCACGGTCCGCTCGCCCGCGTAGCCGAGGCAGCCCGTGGAGAGCACCACGTCGGCGGAGCCCAGCAGCTCCCGCTGCGCGGCATCCGGTTCGCCCGCCTCCAGGTCCGCCCGCACGGCGTCGTCGAGGAAACCGGCGCGCACCGCGTAGTCCAGCGCCGGGCCCGAGGCGTCGAGACCGATGAACCGCGCCGCCGGGACCCCGGCGCGGGCGCGCACCCAGGCCCGGTCGCGCTCCAGCAGCGCCGCGCGGTCCAGCTCGGCGACTCCCTCGGCGGTGTAGCGCGCGTAGAGCTCGTCGAGCGTCGCGTCGCAGCGCAGCATCGCGGCGTTGACGCCGTAGGAGCTGCCCACGTCCACGATCGTCGGCACCCCGGCTCCGCGGGCCTGCCGGTGCTCGTCGAGGAGCTTGCGGAAGTAGGGCTTCGCGAGCTGCGGGATCCGGTACTCCAGGGTCCGCAACGTGCTGAAGTAGTCGCGCGGGTCCGGCCGCGCGTAGATGTGGTCGAGGGTGATCTTGCCGGTGGCGTCGAAGCGCACGGTCCGGTCTCCTCCGGGTACGAGCCCCCGTCCGGGAGCGGGTGATCGCGGCGGTCAGTCCAGCAGCGCGTCGCCGCGCACGGCGTGGCCCTCGGCGGCCACGTGCTCGGGCAGCACCCGCCCGAAGATCTGCCGGGTGCGCTCGACGCTGCCGATCACTCCGGGGCGGGTGCTGTAGGCGAAGATCGCGGTGTGCCGGGCCCGCTCGCCACCCACCTCGGTGACCCGGTGCAGCGAGAAGCGGCCGTGGAACAGCTGGAGGTCCCCGGGGCGCAGGGTGATCCGCCGCACCAGGTGCTCCCCACGGCCGTCGAGCACCGCCGCCACGTCCGCGAAGTTCTCCGCCTCCGCCGAGCGGATGTCCTGGCAGTACTCGAAGGCGCCGCCGGACTCCGGTTCCTGGGTCAACATGCTCACCGCGAACTCGTTGGTGTCGAAGTGCCACGGGTGCGACATGCCCGGGTTGACGACGTTGAGGGTGAGCCCGGCCAGCGGATCGGCGAGCGGGTGGATCTCCGGCAGCCGCACGCAGTCCGCCAGGAATCGCTGGAACAGCGGGTTCGCGTAGAGCCGGTGGATGATCGCCTCGGCGGGGATCTGGTCGCGGGCGACGAAGGCGTTGCCGCGCCGCAGCGTTCGGCGGGCCGGGTGGTCCGGGGGGAGCTCGGTGCCGGGGTCGATGTTGTAGGCGTTGACCGTCTCGACGTCGTAGTGCGCTCGCGGCGCGATCCGCTCGCCCTCCCGGCGCAGCTCCTCCTGCAGGGCGGGCCGGACGAAGTCGGCGAGCACGCAGCAGCCGTGCTCGGCGAGGTCGTGGCGGGCGCGGGCGACGACCTCGGCCCACCCGGCACCGCCGGGATCGGCGAGCGGGTAGCGGGCGGTGTCGACCACCCGCTCGACGAGTTCGGACTCGGCGACTTCGGCTGCGCTCATGGCGTCCTCCCCGCACGCCGGGCGCACCGGCCGGGAGGGACGGTGCGCGCGACCCGCGCCGCTGCGATGTGCTCCGGATCCCGGGTCCGGGACCTGCCGGATCCGGGGCTTCCCCGAATCTGGCACGCACCGGTCGCCGGTGCGACCGGGCCGGGCCGGGGAAACCCGCGCGTTTTTCCCGAGAAGATCAATTCAGCGGATTTGCCGGCGCGCGGGAGGAGCCGGGCGACCGGCAGCCGCTGGGCGGTCGGCGTGCGCGGATCCGGCGGAGATGCGCTCGGCCGGTCAGCGCACCGGGGCGCCGGAGGCCGCGGGCAGCACGAAGTCGTGCTCGCTGCGCCCGTTCGGCACCGAGACCCGGCTGGCCGCGGGCGCCGCGCCCGGCGCGGAGGCCACCACGGTGACGAACCGATCCGGCAGGTCGTGCACCTCGTAGGCGCCCCGCGGGTCGACCTCCACCCGAGCGAGCTGGTTGCCCGCCGAGTCGGTCACGGTCACCACGGCCTCGCGGGCGGGTGCGCCCCCGGGCCGCAGCACCGCGCCCGCCAGCGTGCGGTGGTGCGCGGGGTGCGGCGGCTCGAACAGCGGATCCACCACGGTGCCGGTGTCGTCCTCGTGCTCGTAGGAACCGGCCTCGGCCGTCACCTCGGGGTCCTCCCGCTGCTTGCGCCGCGCGTGCCACTGGGTCGCGGCGGTGAGCCCCACGCCCAACGCGCACCAGCAGACGAGCCCGATGATGCCCGGCCAGGAGCGGGCGCCGTCGAAGTAGAGGATGCCGCGGATCGAGTCCGCCGCCTCGCCCAGCGGGAGCAGCAGGTGGAAGAACTGGAAGAACGGGTGCACCAGCTCCTTCGGGATGGCGCCGCCGCTGGAGGGCATGCTCAGCAGCACGAACAGCGTCATCGCCACCCCGGGGATGAACTGCTTGACCAGCGGCACCAGCCCGAAGGTCGTCCACCCGACGGCCTGGGTGAGCAGGAAGCCGAGCACGACCACGACCGGGTGGGCCGGGATCACGTCGAGCAGGCGGCCCGCCGCGTAGCAGACCACCGCCGCGAAGGCGCCGACGCCGACCAGCGAGAACAGCTTCTGCCGGGTGGTCAGCTCCGCCCGCAGCAGCACCATGACGGTCACGTACGGCGGAATGTTCATCGCCAGCAGCAGGTAGAACAGCCCGGTGCCCAGCACGTCCCCCGGCGCGGTGGGGGCGAGGTCCACCTGGGTCAGCGCGTGCCCGCTCGCGGCGGCCACCGGGGCGAACAGCGGTTGCAGGAACTGCACGAGCGCGGCCCCGTTGGCCTTGGCGTAGAACAGCTCGCCCGAGGCCGGGTCGTAGCCGGCCACCACGTCCCGGTCGGTCACCGCCTCCCGCGCCGCCGCCGCGTCGGGCACTGCGGTGACGTCCACGCCGCCCGGCAGCGCCGCGGCGAACCGGGCGTCCAGCTGCTGCGCCACCTGCTCGCCGGCCACGGCGACCGGCAGGTGGTGCGGGCTCGGGGCGTGGAACGGCAGCAGGTAGCACAGCACGAAGCCGCAGATGAAGAAGATCGGGAACCACAGCGACGATGCCAGGGTGCGCACCAGCGAAGCCGGCTGCTGCTCGGGCACGACGTGCTCCTTGTCTCGTGAGAGCGCGCCTCGCCGCGGCGGCGCGCGAGCGGCGGGCGGGGTGGTGGCGGACCGCGGTCTCGGAGCGCCCCGGCGCGGCGGCGATCGCGCGCCGCGGCGACGGTGCCAGCGGTGAAGACCCGGCGGTCCTGGTCTCCAGCAGCGTAGCAGTGGATGCATCTGGTGCAAGAATGCAGGTACTGCAAAGTTCGCCCGCTGGGGCATTCGTCCGGAACCGGGCGGGACTCGTCGAGCGCTCCCCCCGCACGCACTACGATTGATGGTTCGAGCCGGTCGCGGCGGAGCCAGGAGCTGCGAGGGAGGGAGTCAGGCATGTCCGGGACGACGCTGCCCCGCGCCTCGGGTGCCGCTCCGCGACCCGTGCCGGAGGGCCTGCGGGAGCGCAAGAAGCGCGCCACCCGGCAGGCCCTGCAGCAGGCCGCGGTCCGGTTGTTCCGCGAACGCGGTGCGGCCTCCGTGACCGTGGAGGACATCTGCGCGGCCGCCGACGTCTCGGCCCGCACCTTCTTCAACTACTTCGCCTCCAAGGAGGAAGTGCTCGTCCCCTGGGACCCGCAGACCATCGCGGGAGCGCCGCAGCGCATCGCGGAGCGGCCCGGGGACGACGGCCTGCTGGAGGTGGTGCACGCGGTGCTCGGTGAGGCCGTGGACACCGCGATGGCCGCGCCGACCTGGCGGGATCAGGCGCTGGTCCTGCGCGACCACCCCGAGCTGGTGAGCCGGGTGGCGCTGGCGTCCTGGGACCTGGAGCTCGCGCTGGCCGACGGGATCGCGCGCCGCACCGGTGCCGACCGGGAGGACTCCTACGTGCGGCTGGTCGCGGCCACGGCGGTGACGGCGCTGCGGGTCGCGGTCCAGTGCTGGCAGCGGGCGGACCCCGACGCGGACCTGCACGACTTCGTGGACGAGGCCTTCGCCGGATTGGCCCGGGGCCTGCGCGCCGACTGAGCGCGCGCCCGCTCCGCGCGGGGCGCGGAACCGGCCGGAGCCGCGGGCCCGTTCGCCGGGATCGCGGTGCGCCGAGCCCGTCCGTTCGGGCCGCGGCCCTCGCGCGATGGGCGGCTGAAGCGGAGCGGGTGATCAGGTTAGCCTGGCCTCAGCACAACGAGTCGCGAGGAGGGCCGATGGCCAAAGCGGGCAAGCCCAGGCCGATCAGGCGGTTGCGCGTGCTGCGCAAGGAGCAGCTCACCCCGCACATGATCCGCATCGTCGCCGGTGGTGAGGGGCTGCGCGGCTACCAGCACAACGAGTTCACCGACGCCTACGTGAAGGTGATCTTCCCGGTGGCGGGCGCGGAGTACCCCGAGCCGCTCGACCTGGGAGCGATCAAGGCGGCGCTGCCCCGGGAGCAGTGGCCCAGCACGCGGACCTACACGGTCCGGCAGTACGACGAGCTCGCGGGCGAGCTCACCCTCGACTTCGTCTGCCACGGCGACACCGGGCTCGCCGGCCCCTGGGCGGCGGCCGCCGCGCCGGGCGACGAGCTGTTGCTGTCCGGTCCGGGTGGCGCCTACGCGCCGGACCCGGCGGCGGACTGGCACCTGCTGGTCGGGGACGAGAGCGCGCTGCCCGCGATCGGCGCGGCGCTGGAGGCGATGCCGCCCGGCGCGCTGGTGCACGCCTTCGTCCTCGTCGAGGACGCCGCGGAGCGGCAGTCGCTGTCGACGAAGGCCGACGCCCAGGTGCGCTGGTTGCACCGCTCGGCGGGCGAGGACCTGGTGGGCGCGGTCCGGGAGCTGGAGTTCCCGGCCGGGGACGTCCAGCCCTTCGTGCACGGCGAGGCCGGTTTCGTCCGCGAGCTGCGCCGGTACCTGCTCACCGAGCGCGGGGTGGCCAAGGAGCGGCTCTCGCTGTCGGGCTACTGGCGGGTCGGCAAGAACGACGAGGAGTGGCGCGAGGAGAAGGCCGCCGAACGAGCCACCGAGCGCACGACCTGACCCACCGCGGCGCGCGTCGAGGCGAACGGCTCGTTCGCCCGTTCCCGGCGGACGAACGGGCCGTTCACCGCAGGGGCGGGTGGTGGCAACGGGGCCCGTGGGCCTCCGGGGGCGGGAGTGCCGGAGGATGCCGCATCGGTGCGGGCACCAGGCCGAGCTGGCCTCCCACGACCGCGCGCCTCCCGGCGCGGCGCGGCCGTCGAGCACCACGAGCGCCGGGCGAACGAGGAGTCCCATGTCCCAGCCCGCCCCGAGGGGCACCGTCCTGCAGGTCTGCCCGTTGCCGCCCTCGCTGGAGGAGCGGTTGGCCGCCCACCACGAGGTCCTCCGCCTGCACGAACAACCCGACCCCGCCGCCTTCCTCGCCGCGCGCGGGCTGGAGGTGGTCGCCGCGGTGACCAGCGCGCGCGTCGGGATGCGCGACGAGCTGGTGGACGCGCTGCCGGCGCTCGGCGCGATCGTCCACTTCGGAGTCGGTTACGAGACCACCGACGTCGCCCGCGCCCGGGCTCGCGGCGTCGACGTCAGCAACACCCCCGACGTGCTCACCGACTGCGTCGCCGATCTCGCCGTGGGCGGGCTCATCGACGTGCTGCGCGGGCTCGCCGCCGCCGACCGCTACGTGCGGTCCGGGCAGTGGGTGCCGAACGGGTTCGGCCTGCGCACCAGGGTCAGCGGCAAGCGGATCGGCATCCTCGGGCTGGGGCGCATCGGGCGGGCCGTCGCGCGTCGGCTGGAGGGCTTCGACGCCGAGCTGAGCTACCACTCGCGGCGGCCGGTTCCCGAGGTCGGCTACCGCTTCGCCGCCTCGGTCCGCGAGCTGGCCGAGGGGGCGGACGTGCTGGTCGTCGCGACCTCCGGCGGGGACGGCACCCGGGGGCTCGTCTCGGCGGAGGTGCTCGACGCGCTGGGACCGGACGGCTACCTGGTCAACATCTCCCGGGGGAGCGTGGTCGACGAACCGGCGCTGGTCTCGGCGCTGGTCGAGGGGCGCATCGCGGGTGCGGCGCTGGACGTGTTCGCCGACGAGCCGCACGTCCCCTCCCCGCTGCTGGAGCTGGACACCGTGCTGCTGCTGCCGCACATCGCCAGCGCCACGCACGAGACGAGGCAGGCGATGGCCGACCTCGCTCACCGCAACCTCGACCACTACCTGCGGGAGGGGACCCTGCTCACCCCCGTCCCACCGGTGTGACCGGCTCGCCGTCCCGGCGGCAGCGGACGAACGCCAGCACACCAGGATCGGGAGTGGTGGGGATTGCCCGGGGCGCATTGCGGTAGGCCGTTGCCTCCGGCCGCTCCGCTTCCTAGCGTGTGCTGCGCGCCGTGCGCCGCCCGCCCGGAGGAGATCGCGGGCGGGGAACGGTCACCGGCGGCCAGGAGGCGAGCATGAGCGGACGCGGCGGAATCGGGCGAGCACGCGGAGCGCGGGCGCGAGCCGGGAAGCGGGGCCACCGGTGAGGCCGTTCCACGCGGTGCTGCTGCTCCCCGTCGCCGGGCTGCTCGGCACGCCCTTCCTGCCCTTCGTCAACACCCCGGCCGCCTGGTTCGGCCTGCCCTCGGTGGTGGTGTGGGTGTGCGCGTGGTGCCTGCTCACCAGCGGCCTGCTCGCCTGGGTGCTGCGCCAGGAGGAGCGCGCGGGCCTGCACTCCGAGGAGGACCCGGTGGGGGAGGAGCTGCGTTGATCGCCACCGCGCTGATCGGCCTGGTCCTCATCGCCGTCGTCGGGCTGCTCGGCAGGCGCGGTGGTGGTGTCGATCTCGCCGACTGGACCGTCGGCGGCCGCAGGTTCGGCGCCGTGGCCACCTTCTTCCTGCAGGCCGGGGAGATCTTCACGACCTTCACCTTCCTCGGCATGTCCGGGCTGGTGCTCGGCGGCGGGGTCGCGGCGATGTACATGCCCTCCTACCTGGTGCTCGGGTACGTGGGGATGTTCCTGGTCGCGCCGCTGGTGTGGCGGCTCGGCAAGCGCCACGGCTACCGGACGAACTCGGACCTGCTGCGGCACCGCTTCGCCAGCCCGGCGCTGGCCAGGGTGACCGCGGTGCTGGCCGTCGTGTTCTTCATGCCCGTCATCCAGGTCCAGCTGGTCGGCCTCGGCACGATCGTGTCCTTCATGACCGGCGACGAGACCGCGGGCACGGTGAGCATCGTGCTGGCCGCGCTGCTGATCCTGCTGTTCGTGCTGTGGGCCGGACTCCGGGGAGTGGCCGCGACCTCCTACCTCAAGGACGTGCTGATGGTGGTCGCGCTGGTGATCATCGCGTGCGGGGTGCTGGCGGCGCACCAGCCGGAGGGCGGGCTGTTCACCGCCGTGTCCGAGCAGGCCGGGGAGCTGCTCACCATCCGGCCGAGCGGCACCTACGGCACCGCCTGGTACGTGACGAGCCTCCTGGTCAGCGCGGTCGGGATCGGTTGCATGACGCTGCCGTCGAGCTGGCCCGCGGTGCTGTCCGGGCGCTCCTCGAAGGCCGTGGCCTCCAACCACGTGTTCCTGCCGCTCTACACGATCGCCGTGGCCATCCCGGTCGTGGTGGGCTTCTACGCCGTCGCGGAGGCGGTGGTCCCGGCCGGGCAGGACAACGCGGCGCTGCTGGTGATGGCCCGGGAGGCGCTGCCGGCGTGGCTGCTCGCGGTGGTGCTCATCGGCGGCGCGGCTTGCGCGGTGGTGCCCGCCGCGGGCGGGTTGATCGTGGTCTCCACGCTGGTCGCCGCGAACCTGGTTCCGGACGGGATGCCCGAGCGGGCGCGGCTGCGCGCGGGCCGCGTCACGGCGGCCGTGGTCGCGGTGCTGGTGCTGGCCCTGACGCTGGGCCGGCCGGGGCTGATGGCCGATCTGTACCTGCTCACCTACAGCGGCGTGATCCAGCTCGCACCCGCGAACCTGCTCGCCCTGCGCGAGCGGGTGCGGGTGCCCGCCGCGGCGGTGCTGGCCGGGATCGCGACCGGTGAGAGCGTGGTGCTCGTCTCGGCCGCGTTCGGCACGACGATCTTCGGCCTGAACGCCGGACTGGCCGGCCTGGCGGTGAACGTGCTGGTCACAGCCGTGGTAACCGCGGTGCGGCGGCGGGACCCGGACCAACGGGAGCCGGTCCCGGCCTAGCCGGCGCCGCGCCGGAAGATCGTCCGGGCGGCGCGTCGCGGGATACAGTCCCCGCGGCGGGGTTCACCTGCCGGAAACACCGCGGAAACGCGGTCTCGACGAGTCGATCGAGAGGGAGGAGCTTGCCGTGGTGGATCTCGACGAGAAGCTGCAGGACATCTACGACGAGGTGCTGCACCGCAACCCCGGTGAGGGCGAGTTCCACCAGGCGGTGCACGAGGTCCTGGACAGCCTCCGCCCGGTCGTGGCCAAGCACCCGCAGTACACCGACGCCGAGGTGATCCGCCGCCTCTGCGAGCCGGAGCGCCAGATCATCTTCCGGGTGCCCTGGGTCGACGACGCCGGCTCGGTGCAGATCAACCGCGGGTTCCGCGTGGAGTTCAACTCCGCGCTCGGGCCGTACAAGGGCGGCCTGCGGTTCCACCCCAGCGTCTACCTGGGCATCGTGAAGTTCCTCGGCTTCGAGCAGATCTTCAAGAACTCGCTGACCGGGATGCCGATCGGCGGTGGCAAGGGCGGTTCGGACTTCGACCCGAAGGGGCGCTCCGACGGCGAGGTCATGCGGTTCTGCCAGTCGTTCATGACCGAGCTCTACCGCCACATCGGCGAGTACACCGACGTCCCGGCGGGCGACACCGGCGTCGGCGGCCGCGAGATCGGCTACCTGTTCGGCCAGTACAAGCGGATCACCAACCGCTACGAGTCCGGCGTGCTCACCGGCAAGGGCCTGACGTGGGGCGGCTCGCAGGTGCGCCCGGAGGCCACCGGCTACGGCACGGTGTTCTTCGTGGACGAGATCCTCAAGACCTCCGGGGAGTCCTTCGACGGCAAGAAGGTCGTCGTCTCCGGTTCCGGCAACGTGGCGCAGTACGCGATCGAGAAGGTGCACCAGCTCGGCGGCACGGTGGTGGCCTGCTCGGACTCCGGCGGTTACGTCGTGGACGAGAAGGGCATCGACGTCGCGCTCCTGCAGGAGATCAAGGAGGTCCGGCGCGACCGGATCGAGGAGTACGCGACGGCGCGCGGCTCGGCGGCGCACTTCGTCGCGGACCGCGCGGCGTGGGAGGTGCCCTGCGACATCGCGCTGCCCTGCGCGACGCAGAACGAGCTGAACGCCGACCACGCCGCCGAACTCGTCCGCAACGGGTGCCGGATCGTCGGCGAGGGCGCCAACATGCCCACCACCCCGGAGGGCATCCGGTTCCTCAACGAGGCGGGCGTGCGCTTCGCCCCGGGCAAGGCCGCCAACGCGGGCGGCGTCGCGACCAGCGCCCTGGAGATGCAGCAGAACGCGTCCCGGGACTCGTGGACCTTCGAGCACACCGAGCAGCGGCTGGCCGAGATCATGCGCGGCATCCACGACCGCTGCCTGCAGACCGCCGACGAGTACGACACGCCCGGCAACTACATCGCGGGCGCCAACATCGCGGGCTTCATCCAGGTGGCCGACGCGATGCTCGCCCTCGGCGTCGTCTGATCCCCGGCCGGGGGGGGGGGGGGGGGCGCCCCACCAACCCCCCCCCCCCCCCCCCCCCCCCCCCCCCCCCCCCACACCCCCCCCCCCCCCCCCCCCCCCCCCCCCCCCCCCCCCCCCCCCCCCCCCCCCCCCCCCC